>DATGGC010000401.1:0-6074 GCA_035308745.1 Candidatus Limnocylindrales bacterium
AGGATCCCGACGCACCAGGCGAGGGCGACCCAGATCTCGCTGCCAACCGGCTGCTGCTCGAACAGGGCCCGGATCGTGTTGACGATCGCGGTGACCGGCTGGTTCTCCGCGAAGGCCCGCACCGGTCCCGACATTGTTGCCGTGGGCACGAAGGCCGAGCTGATGAACGGCAACAGGATGATCGGGTAGGAGAAGGCGCCCGCACCGTCGGTCGAGTTCGCCGACAAGCCGGCGATCACCGCGATCCAGGTCAGGGCCAGGGTGAACAGCGCCAGGATGCCGGCCACGGCCAGCCATGCCGCCAGCCCTGCGGACGGGCGGAAGCCCATGACCAGGGCGACCAGGATGATCACGACGACCGAGATCGCGTTGGACACGAGCGACGTCAGGACATGGCCCCAGAGCACCGATGAACGGGCGATCGGCATCGAGTGGAATCGCTCGAAGATGCCGCTCTGGAGGTCGATGAACAGGCGGAAGGCGGTGTACGAGATGCCGGTCGCGATGGCGATCAGCAGGATGCCCGGCAGCAGGTAGTTCACGTAGTTGCTGCTGCCGGATTGGATGGCTCCGCCGAACACGTAGACGAACAGGAGCATGAACGCGATCGGCATGAGGGTGACGGTGATGATGGTGTCGACACTGCGCGTGACGTGACGCATCGAGCGTTTGAGCATCACCCGCGAGTCGCTGAGGAAATCTGGGTTCATCGTTGGTCCTTCTTGTCGTTGCCGACGATCGCCAGGAAGATCTCCTCGAGGGTCGGCTGCCGTTCCACGTATTCGACCTTTGCCGGCGGGAGCAGCTGGCGGAGCTCCTGGAGCGTGCCGGACACGACGATCGTGCCGCCGTGCAGGATCGCGATCCGGTCGGCCAGCTTCTCGGCTTCATCGAGGTACTGGGTCGTCAGGAAGACGGTCGTGCCGCTGTCGGCAAGGCCCTGGATCACCTGCCACACCTCGATTCGGCCTTCCGGGTCGAGGCCGTTGGTCGGCTCGTCGAGGAAGATCACCCGCGGCTGGCCGATCAGGCTCATGCCGATGTCCAGGCGACGGCGCATCCCACCCGAATAGGTCGATACCC
Source organism: Candidatus Limnocylindrales bacterium (assembly GCA_035308745.1). Taxonomy (GTDB): domain Bacteria; phylum Chloroflexota; class Limnocylindria; order Limnocylindrales; family CSP1-4; genus Palsa-1033. The sequence continues at coordinate 1,084 of DATGGC010000401.1, forward strand.
GGCGCCCGCCTGCATCGGTCAGGCCGAAGCGCTGGAGCAGCTCATCGGCCACCTTGCCGGCATCCTTGATGTGCCGGAGCTCGGCGATCATGACCAGATTCTCCCGGCCGGTGAGGATCTCGTCCACCGCGGCGAACTGACCCGTCAGGCTGATCGACTCGCGCACCTGCGCGGGCTGCGCCACGACATCCGAGCCGTCGACCCGGGCGGTGCCGCCGTCGGGCTTGAGCAGGGTGCTCAGGATTCGCACGATCGTGGTCTTGCCCGCGCCGTTCGAGCCGAGCAGCGCGAAGATGCTCCCGCGGGCCACGTCGAAGTCCACGCCTTTGAGCACCTGGACGTCCTTGTACGACTTCAGCAAGCCGTGGACCTGGATCGCCGGCTCGACCGCTGGGCCGGTCATCGCCCGAGCTCCCGGGCGCTCTCGGAGCTAGATGTCGAGGTCCTCGACGACGGGCTGCTTGGCGGCGACGGCGACCATGTCGAAGAGCTGGGCCGGGACCTTGTCGCGCAGCTGGTCGAACGAGTCGAAGACTTCGAGGGTCGACTCGGCCGGCTTGCTGCCGTAGCTGACGTTGCCCAGGCCCAGGTAGCCGCGCCAGCCGGCCGGCTTGCCTTCGGCGTCGACCATCGTGAACTGGGCAGCCCGATCGGTGTGGAGGACGAACTTGCCGGTCCGGCTGCGATAGACGCGGAAGACCTCCCAGCGGCTCGAGCCAGAGCTGGAATTGGCCCACTCACCCAGGAGGATGCCGCTGAAGCGAAGCTTGCGGCCGCCGGGCCCGACACGAACCGTGATCTCCTCGAATCCTTCGCGTCGACCTTCTTCCAGCTCGACGTACCGTCGGAGGGCCTTGGCGATCGCCGCGGAGAGATTGCCGCCGGCGATGGCCTGGGCACGGTCGTAGGTCGGGAGGTCTCCGTCGGAGACGTAGATGGTCTTGTTCGGCACGTGGACATCGTAACTCCGCTCAACTGAGGTAACTATACGTGGCAGTATACGTATAGTTGGAGCGGCGTCAAGCCCTTTGCTCCGGCGCTCGTCCCCGGCGCCGACTCGACGTGCCTTCCCGATCCGCGTTGCCTGAGTCAGGCCCGGGCGACCGCCTGCCAGACGTAGTACGCCTCGACGAGCCCATCCTCGTCGACGGTCAGATCGGCCTCGAAGCCGGCCGAGCGGTAGCGCCAGGTCTGCTCGGCGAGGCGCTCGTACGACTGCTGGCCGAGGACGATCTCGAACGACGGGAAGAGGATCCAGGCCACGGCGATCTCGCGGCGCTGGCCGACCTCAAGGCCGAGCCGGCGGATCGGCAGGGTGTTCGTCGACGGCGAGAAGCCGAGATCGCAGTCGAGCGCCTCGCGGTCGTCGATGACCAGCTCGCCGTCGTGCCGCCAGCGACCATCACCATCCGCTTCAAGGCGGACGTTCACGTGGCTCGCTGCGCCGCCCGATTGGCCATCCGCTCCGATGGTCAGCAGCCGGGTCTGGCCGGCCGTGTCCAGCTCGATGGCGTAGTCGATCCGCCACGGGACACCCTCCCAGGCGAGGACCACGGACCCGGCGAGCGACCCGGCGAGCGTCTCGCCTCCAGGCTCGCTCGCCAAGCGGCACCACTCAAGCCCGGGCACATCCGACCGCGTCCAGAGGACGCTCTTCGAGCTCATCGGCTGATCCAGCTCCAGTCGGTTGACGCTGCCAGAACGGTCAGCGACCGGTCGTATTGTCACCTTCCGCTGCGGGCGGCGGTATGGTCGTCGCGGGCGCGGGGTTCGTCGTCGTAGGCCCGTTCGATCGATCAGCCGAGCACGAATCTGGGGGTCCGCGGAACCAGCGCGCCCGAATGCACGGCAAACGGGACCTTTGCGCGGCTGCCGGCGGTATCGGTCATGGGCAGCAGATTCGGGCTCGCCGAGACGCACCGGCCGGGCACGACCGGCAACCAGGCCGGGGATGCGAACGCACCTTGCGGCCGAGCCGTCAGGCTCCTGTCAGACGATGGACGGATACTTGGATCAGCCTTACGGCCAGCCGGCCGAGCCCCGGCGCGACTGACCAGACGGACGGGAGCTTGCTCCACTTCATGACCGATCAGATCGACGCATCGGCTCGCCCGCCGGACCCCGGGAACGCCAGGCGCCGGACGCGAATCGCCGCTCGTGCCCGGCGCACCGGCCTGTTCGCGGCCGGGATCCTGGCGGCCTTCATCGCGATCCTGGTCTACGGCTTCGTATTTCCGCTGCCCCGCCAGCTGACCCAGGCGGACATCCAGTCCGGGGTCGACCAGGCCCTGGCCTCGGAGACGCCCCCGCCGCCGTTCTCCGAGCTGGTCTACGACGCCGTGGCGCCGTCCCTGGTCACGATCCAGACGACCGGCGTCGACGCCCAGGGCAAGGCGGTCAACGGCCTTGGCAGCGGGGTGGTGGTCGATGCCGGCGGTGACATCCTCACGGCGCTCCACGTGGTCACCGGCGCCACCACGATCAAGCTCACGTTCGCCGACGGAACCACGGCAACGGGCACCGTCTCGGTCCGCCAGCCCGACCAGGACATCGCCGTCGTCCAGCCCAGCATCCTGTCGGCCAACGTGGTGCCCGCCACCCTCGGCAACCCGCGGGCCGTCCAGGTCGGCAGCGAGGCGTATGTCGTCGGCCACCCGTTCGGGCTGGTCGACTCCCTGAGCGCCGGCGTCGTCTCCGGTCTCGACCGCAGCTTCCAGGAGCCCAACAGCAGCCAGGTCCTGCACGGCCTGATCCAGGTCGACGCCGCGATCAACCCCGGGAACTCGGGCGGCCCCCTCCTGAACCGCGACGGCCAGGTGGTCGGGATCGTGACCGGCCTGGTCAACCCCACCAGCCAGGATGTCTTCATCGGGATCGGGCTGGCCGTGCCCATCGATGTTGCCGGCGGCGCCGCCGGCCTGCCCCAGTACTGAGCGAGGAGAAGGAGAACCGATGACAGCCGTTCGCGAGGCACGCACCAGCACGAGGCCCAACGACGCGATGGAGCGCCTCCTGTACGAGGTCAAGAAGGTCATCGTCGGCCAGGATCACATGCTCGAGGCGATGGTCGTGGCCCTGCTCGCCCGCGGCCACCTGCTGGTCGAGGGCGTTCCGGGCCTGGCCAAGACGATGGCGATCAAGACGCTCGCCGACGCGATCGGTGGCGACTTCAAGCGGATCCAGTTCACGCCCGACCTGGTTCCGGCCGACCTCGTCGGGACCCGGATCTACAACCAGAAGACGGGCGATTTCAACACGTCGCTCGGCCCGGTCTTCACCAACCTGCTGCTGGCCGACGAGATCAACCGGGCCCCGGCCAAGGTCCAGAGCGCGCTGCTGGAGGTGATGCAGGAGCGCCAGGTGACGATCGGCCACGAGAGCCACAAGGTCCCCGACCCGTTCCTGGTGATGGCCACCCAGAACCCGATCGAGACCGAGGGCACCTATGCCCTGCCCGAGGCGCAGGTCGACCGGTTCATGCTCAAGGTCCTGATCGGCTATCCCAGCCCGACCGAGGAGTTCGTGATCGTCGAGCGCCAGACGGCGCCGGCCGAGCCGGTCCAGTCGGTCCTCTCGATCGCCGAGCTGACCGCCCTCCAGCACCAGGTCGACAAGGTCTACGTCGATCCGGCCCTCAACCAGTACGCCGTCCGGCTGGCGACCGCCACCCGGGCGCCGGCGGCCCACGGAATGCCCGAGATCGCCCGCTACATCACCTACGGCGCCAGCCCACGGGCCTCGATCAACCTGATCCTCACCGCCCGGGCCCTGGCGTTCGTCCGGGGCCGCGACTACGCCCTGCCCCAGGACGTGATCGACATGGCCCGCGACGTGATCCGCCACCGCCTGGTGCTGTCGTTCGAGGCGCTCTCCGACAACGTCACCAGTGACGCGATCCTGTCGACGATCCTCGGCCGGGTGCCGGTCCCCGTCGTCCCACTCCGGGAGCCGAGCAACGGCCACATCAGCGCCTGAGCGCGTCCTCCAGCGCCTCGACTGGCAGGTCATCCGCCGGCTGGATGGCCTGCTTCAGGGCGACTATCGGAGCCTGTTCCACGGCAACGGCCTGGACCTCGCCGCCCTGCGCGAATACCAGCCCGGTGACGACGTCCGCTACATCGACTGGAACGTCACCGCCCGGATGGACACGCCGTACGTCCGCGAATACCACGAGGATCGCGAGATCACGGCCTGGTTCCTGCTCGACCTCAGCCCGTCGGTCGATTTCGGGACGGTCGACACGGATCGCGAGAAGCGGACCGTCCTGGTCGACTTCGTGACGACCCTGGCTCGTCTGCTCACCCGGCGCGGCAACCGGGTCGGGGCCATCTTCTATGGCGGCCAGGTCGAGCACACGATCCCCGCCCGGGGCGGCCGCGACCAGGTCCTCCGCCTGATCCAGGACCTCCTCGGCCAGCCGCGCCTCAACGGCACGCCGCCGACCGACCTGAAGCCGCTGCTCGACACGGCCAACCAGGCGCTCAAGCGCCGGTCATTGGTGGTCATCGTCTCGGACTTCATCAGCGAGCCCGGCTGGGATCGCTCGCTCCAGCTCCTCCAGCGCCGCCACGAGGTCCTCGCGGTCCGCCTGATCGACCCGCGCGAGACCGACCTGCCCGACGTCGGCCCGATCATCATGGAAGACAACGAGACCGGCGAGCAGCTCTACGTGGACACCGGCAACGCCCAGTTCCGGCGCCGGTTCCAGGCGGCGGCCGAGGCCCGCGAGGCAACGATCAATGCCGCCTTCCAGCGCGCCGGCGTCGAGGCGGCCGTGCTGTCGACCGATGACGACCTGGTCCGGGCGATCATCCGGATGGCGATGCTCCGCCGCCGGCGCAGGACGGCCTGACGATGACCTTCGTCTGGCCCCAGCTCCTGGCCGCGCTGCTCCTCCTGCCGCTGGGCATCCTCGCCTACCGTGCCGTCGAGGCCAGCCGGCGGCGGCGGATGACCAGCGTCGGCCTCGGACTCGGCGCAGGTTCGGGCGG
>DATGGC010000402.1:0-15133 GCA_035308745.1 Candidatus Limnocylindrales bacterium
GATCGCCGTCTCGCCGTTGCCCAGCTCGGCGACCACCTGGCTGGCGGTCATCGTGCTCATCGCCACGTTGTCATTCGCCTCGTTGCCGATCGTGAACAGGTCCGGGTGGCTGCCCAGGGCCTGCAGGACCTGTCCGCTGACCGGGTCGGAGCCGGCCAGCTGGCCGGTCACGAAGATCGTCGCGTGGACGTCGTGGTCGACCAGCCAGGTGACGATGTCGAGGCCCGTGCCGGTGGTGTCGAGGTCGAAGGTCAGGGCGACGTCGTTGCCGCCCGACGCGCCGCGGGTGACGAGCAGGCCGCTGCCGTCGGCGGGCGGGCTCGGCGCGGGCGGGATCGACGGCGCCACCGGCGGCAGGATCGAGGCCGTCGGCGTGGCGTCGGCCAGGCCGTTGCCGTCGTTGTCGATGACGCCGGGATAGATCGTCAGCCTCCAGCCGATCTCGAGGTGGTTGGGGTTGTAGGTCGACTTGTCGGGATCGAGGCTGGGGTACGCCTTGCGGTTCCAGTAGGCGATGCTCCGGCCGGTCGTCTTGAAGCGATGGCCGAGATTGACCAGCGAGTCGCCGCTCTTGACCACGTAGACGAGCGGCGTCGGCGCCGGGGTCGGGGTCGGGGCCGGCGTCGGCCCGGGGCTGCCGCTCGGCGGGACGCTCGGCGGGAGCGACGGCGCGCTCGAAGCGACCGGGCCGCTGCTGGTGTCGACCGACCGGGTGGGCAGGTCGCCCAGGCCGCAGCCGGCCAGCAGGACCGCGACTGCCGATCCGGCAACCAATCGCAGGAGGGCTCGCTCCGTCCGTCGGGGCATGCCACTCAGACTGGGCATCACCGGCCCAGTGTGACGCGGCCGTCTAGTCGACGGCCAGCGAGGGGCTGTCAACCGGGGTCGGCTCCTGGAGCGAGAACTCGGCGGCCAGGGCCAGGCCTTCGGCCGCGGTCGCGATCCGGGCCCGGCCGGTGCGCTTGGCCACGAAGCAGGCGCGGTCCGCGGCGAGGAGCACGGATTCGGCCGTCTCGCCGTCGGCCGGGAAGGTCGCGACGCCGATCGAGGCACTGATCACCGCCCCGCTGTCGGCCCAGCGGGGGTCCTTGCCGACTTCGGCCACCGCGGTTCGGACCCGATTTGCGACCAGCAGCGCCCCGCTGCCGTCGGTGCCCGGGAGCAGGTAGGCGAACTCGTCGCCACCGTAGCGGAAGACCTGGTCGCCGGCCCGGCCGGCCTTCTCGAGCGACTCGGCGATCGCCTTCAGGAGGCGGTCGCCGGCCTGGTGACCGAGGGTGTTGTTGACGGTCCGGAAGTCATCCAGGTCGAGCATGATCAGGCTGCACGCCTCGTGGTCACGGACCTTCTGCGCCAGGATCTCCTGGAACGTGCCGTGATTGAGCAGTCCGGTGAGGGCGTCCGAGCGGGCCCGGATCTCGACCCGCCGGTAGACCTCGGCGTTCTGGAGGGCGATCGAGACCTGGGCGGCGAAGAGCTTGACCAGCTCGAACTCGTCGGCCGTGTAGACGTCACCCCGGCCGAGACGCTCGAGGGTCAGGACGCCGTGCGCCCCGCCCCGGTCGCGGAGGGGCACCACGATCAGGCTGCCGTCCAGGGGCCCCGTCTCGCGGAAGTGATTGACCCGCGGGTCGCTCTTCTCGTCCTCGATCAGGACCGGCTCGCCGTGCTCGACGACCCACGGCCCGATCCCGGTCTCGTCCGGCTCCCACGGCTCCATGAAGCTGCCGGCGTGGACGCCCTTGGCCACGAACGGGGTCAACAGGTGGGTCAGGGGATCGACCAGCTCGACCGAGATGTTGTCGTAGCGGACCAGGTCGGCCAGCCGATTGGTGACCTGGTCGAGGACCGCGGTCGGATCGAGCGTGGTCAGGATCGACTCGGTGATCAGCAGCAGGGCGCGCTGGCTCTCGAGCTGGCGTTCCAGGGCGGCCGTCTGCGAGCGCAGCCGGCTAGTGGTATCGGCGTTGGCCATGGCCTGGGCCGCGAGGCTGGCATAGATCACCAGCAGGCGCAGGTCGTCCTCGTCGAACTGGTGCAGGCCGAGCTTGGACAGGACGACCACGCCCAGGACCTCGTCCTCGAAGGTCATCGGGGCCAGGAGCATCGACTCGTCGAGGTCCTCGTCGGTGCCCGGGATGGTGGTCGCCCGGGGATCGTTGGAGGCATCGGGCAGGATCTGGGCGATCCCGTGGACCGCGACCCAGCCGGTGATCCCGGTCCCGACCGGGACGCGGAGCATGTCGCCAGTCTCGATGCTGTACTCGCCGACCTGACCGTGGAAGGCGACCGGGATCAGCTCGCCGTCGCGGATCCGGTAGACCCGGACGTTGTGGTAGTCGATCAGGTCGCGCAGCTCGATCGCGATCGCGGAGCCGATCTCCTCGACGGTGCCCAGCCGGTTGAGCCGGGTGCCGAGGGCCTGGATCGATTGGAGCTGGGCGGCCCAGGTCGCCATCTGGGCGTAGTTCTGGGCGGTCTTGATCGCGACGCTGCCCTGGGCCGCAAAGGCCCCGATCGTCTCGAGCTCATCGGGCGTCCACTGGTGCGGCCGATCGTGGTAGACGCACAGCAGCCCGAGCAGGCTGTCGCCGTCGAAGAACGGCGCGGCACACATCGTATCGAAGCCTTCCTGGATCACGGCCGGGCGCATCGTCACCCCGAGGGGATCGTCGGCGTAGTGGACCGCGAACATTGGGGCCCGGGCGGCGACGGCGGCGGCCGGCAGCGACGGAGTCGGGAAGTCCCGGACGGAGGCGACGTAGCCGGCCGACAGCCCGCGGGCGACCTCCGCCCCGATCGTGCCGTCGGGTCGGCGCAGGAAGACCGCCGAGCGCTCTGCGGCGAAGAGGACCATCGCGTGGTCGACGATCCCGGCCAGGATCTGGTCGAGGTCGAGCTTGCTGCCGATGTCACCGGCGACCCGGTGGAGGGCCTCCAGGCGATGGACCTGCTGGCTCGTCTCCTCGAGCAAGCGCGCCCGGGCCACGAGGCCGCCCAGGACGCCGGCCAGCGAGGCGACCGTGGCCAGGTCCAGGTCGGTCAGGCCCTCGGCCATCTCGGAGCCGATGACGAGCAGCCCCCAGGCCCGGCGGTCGCCCGGGATCGGGGCGACGATCTCGACCCGTGACTCGGGCAGGATCGGTCCGTCGGGCCGGGCCAGGCTCCGGCCACGTTCGACCAGGATCGCCCGATTCTCGTCGAGCGCCCGGCCCGACGCCCCGATCGCCGCCGGCCGGTTGGTGCCGTGGGCCAGGGCCGAGCCTTCGACGGCTCGAATCTCGAGGCTCGTGTCCTGCCACTCGAGCACGGCGACTGCCGCGTGGCCGTAGGACGTCCGGATCAGGTGCACCGCCCGGCCCAGGGTCAGGTCCAGGTCGCGGCCCGGCGAGCCCAGCTGGCTCAGCTCGGCGATCACCGCCATGTCGAGCGTGTGGCGGCGCCGATCGTCGGACGTCTCGGCCGGGCCAAGGGTTGCGGCCAGCGCCGACCGGCCGCCGGGGGTCCGCCGGGCCGGCCAGTCCCGGGTCGCCCGCCCGGGACCCAGGACAGTCAGCGCCGGGGGCTGGTTGGGCGAGCCGCCGCGCCGCGGCCGGCCGCCGCGGACGGCGGCCGGGGCGGGCGTCCCGGCGGCTGCCGCACTCAGGAATCGCTGAAGATCGCCGAGCCGGTAGCGCCGGTCACCGCGGGGATTGATCCGGTAGTAACGCAGGCGACCCTGGTCGCTCCACGCGCGGATCGTATTGGGGTGGACGCCCAGCAGACGGGCCGCCTTCGTCACCGAAAGCGTCGCATCCGTCGGGCGGGCCGAAGGAGCTGTGGTCACGATCGTCAATCTGGAGGAATTGGTAAGTCGCTCGGAGGGTAGGCAAACTACCAGTTCTTGCCAATAGGACGAACGTACTCCGAGCCGCTTGGGGGGCCCGTCGAGACCCCGCCCCGATCAGTGGCGGCGGGGATCGACCGCCAGCAGCGAGGGCTTGGGATCGAACGAGTCCACCCGCCGGACGACGCCCTTGACGACGTAGCGGATCAGGAACGGGGCCCGCAGCTCGAGGTGGAGGTGAGGGATCGTACCCGCCGCGTCGCCGGTGATCCCGGTCAGCCCGACGACCTGGCCGCGGCTGACGTGGACCCCGATCGGCGCCCCGATCAGTGACAGGTGGACGAGGATCACGGTGTAGCCGACCGACGTCGGCTCGTCGCTCTGGATCGCGACGACCTTGCCGTAGCGGGCCGGATCCCACGGCTTCCAGTGCAGGCGGGGATCGATCACCGTGCCGCTGAACGGGGCGAGGACCGGGGTGCCCACCGGGACCTGGAGATCGATCCCGTCGTGGCCGCGGAGCAGGGCGCCCGACTTGGACACGCCCGAGATCATGTTGAACGGCTCGAGCGGGCCGACCCGGTAGACCCCGAAGCCCGGCCCGTACTTGACCTTGACCGATGGGGCGAAGGGCCAGCCCATGGGCACGATCGTCTTGCCGGCCACGAACGTCGCCGCCGAGGTGGGCGCCGCGGCCGGCCCGCTCGGGGAGGGCGACGGCGTGCTCAGCGGCGGGGATGTCACCGGTGCCAGGCTGGGCGAGGCGCCGGCCGACCCGCTCGGGCTCGGGCTCGAGCTCGCCAGCGCAATCGGCAGGGACGGGCCAGCGCCGCTGCTCGTCGGGGTCGAGCTGAGCTCGGCCAGGCCGGCCCCGGCGGCGACGGCGACGACCGCTGCCAGGACGATCAGAGCCCGGGTCGTCGAGCGGCCGGCCATGATCAGGGTCGCTCCGCCTCGTCGACCGGCGCGCTCGATCCGGCGGCCGCGCCGGCCGAGGCCTCCCCGGAGCGCGGCGTCGTGGCTCGGACGTAGACCGTGGTCAGCCCGATGCTGATCAAGGCCACGGCCAGGACGCCGCCGATGGCGTAGAGCGGCGAGCCGACCAGCCCCGGACCCTGGCCCGACGTCCGGGTGTCGCCGCCGTAGTCCGAGCCGGCGCTGGGTGCCGGCGAGGCGGCCAGGACCGGCCCGAGCGCGGCAGCCAGGAGCCAGGCCGCGGCGGCGAGGGCGACCACGAGACGGACCCGCCGGCCGGTCATCCGGCGACGACCCGGATCACGCCCCACACCGCGCCCACGGCCAGCAGGGCCAGCCCGCTGACGAGCAGGATCGCAACGACCATCGCCCGATTGCGGCCGCCGGACAGGATCTGCATCGCCTCGGCGGGCTCGAGCGTGGACAGGATCAACGGCCGGCCGCGGCCGGCGGTCAGGACGGGCTGGCCGCCCTTGTCGAGGGCCGGGGTGCCCACGACCGTGGCGTGCTCGACGGCCGAGATCTGCTCGACCCGCAGCCGGACCCGGGTCGCCGGATCGAGGCCCTCGGGCAGCAGCCCCGGTGCCTCGGCGGCCGCCCCGACCGCCTCCCGGGGCAGGACGACCAGCCCGACGTCGAGGGCCGTCCCGTCGATCCCGATCGAGGCCAGGCCTTCGTTGACCTGGAACGGCACCACGTCCCGGGCCTCGCTCAGGACCTGCCAGCTCCGGCCCCGCCAGGCCTCGAGCCGTCGCCGCCGGAAGATCAGAGGCTGGTCCTTCTCGTCGGGGAAGTCCTCGTCGCTGTCCAGCCGGCCATCGACCCGGACGTAGCGCGGCACGGCGTCGGAGGCGAGGGCGATCGCCTGCTCGACGCTGATCCGGGGTGTCGAGGCGAGCAGCCGGCCGACCCGCTGGCCCGGCCCGAACGATCGCAGGTAGAGGGCCCCCGCGGCGAACAGGGCGAGGCCGAAGAGGATCAGGGGGAGGGGCTCCACGTCCGGGGATGATACCGCCGGGGCATGGAAAGGCCCGAAGGAACCTACCCGGCGCGTGGGTCTTGATGTCATCTCGACCGTTAGCGCTCGCTCGGCCCCTCCGGGCTGCCAAAACCATAGGCGCCGGCGGTGGTCCGGGTCAATCCCGGTTATCCACATTCGGTGGCGGTCCGGCCGGATCTCGTCCACGGCTCGTCCACGCCTGCCGTCCACGCCTGCCGTCCACGCCCGTCGGCCGACGCTTCAGCCGGTCGGCCGGCCCGTCCGGGGATCGAGGGCGCTGAGTTGGCCGGCGAAGCTGGTCAGGACCAGCCGGCCACCGACGAGGGCCGCCTCGGTGACGACATCCGAGTGGGCGATCCGCCAGGCAACCTCGCCGTCGGGCTCGATCGCAAAGGTCTCGATCTCGGCCTGGACGATCACGTGCGGGATGCGGGCCGAGCCCAGGATGGCCACCAGCGGGGTGTGCGAGCGGTGCTGCCAGCGCAGCTCGCCGGTCCGGGCCGCGAAGGCATAGCTCAGGAAGCCGTAGCCCACGACCAGCAGGCCGGGCTCGTCCCACAGGAAGGCGGACGGCTCATCGAAGATCGGCGAGGCCAGCCGGACCGCCCACGGGCCACCGGGCGTCTCGATCCGCAGCTCGGCCCGGCACTGGCGCTCGTAGCCCGGTGAGACGAGGGGACCCAGCTCGGCGAGCGATCCGCCGGCCTCCGACAGCGCGAAGACGGCCGGGCCGTCGCCACTCCCACCCCAGGCCGAGCGGACCCGGATCCCGCCCGGGTAGCTGGCGACCGCGATGTGCGGCTCGCCGGTCATCCGGCCGGATCGACCGGCCGGTCCTCGGTGATCGGCGCGACGATCGCATTGGAGATCGAGCGCAGGGTTGCCGGCGGTACCGGGAAGACCGCGGTGGCCGTCCCGGCGGCCGCCCAGACCACCTGGAAGCGGCCGAGGTCGGGGTCCATGATCACCCGCATCGGGCGGCTGTGACCGATCGGGGGGATCCCGCCGATGGTGAAGCCCGACAGCTCGTTCGCCTCGCGGGCCGTCGCCCGCCGGACCTCGCGCGCGCCGCTGACCGCCGCCAGGCGGGCCAGGTCGACCCGGTTCGGTCCGGATACGAGGCACAGGATCGGCTCGAGGCTGCCGTCCTCGCCCGGATTCACGAAGACCAGGGATTTGACGATCTGGCCCAGCTCGGCGCCGACCGCCGCGGCCGCCTCGGCCGCCGTGTGGGTCGACTCGTCGAAGACGTGGATCTCGAGGGTGACGCCCTTCCGGCTGGCCGCGTCGAGGACGCGCTGGATGGCGGGTTGGACGACCGGGTCGGGCACGGCCGGAAGTCTAGCATCGGGTCGTCGGGTAGGATCGGTCGATGGTCATCCGCGCCCTGATCCTGGCCGGCGGCACGGCCTCCGGCCGGTCCGAGCTCGACCGGGCCTGGCCTGGCTGGGATGCGTCGATCGAGCTGGTCATCGCCGCCGATGCCGGGGCCCTGCTCGCCGAGCCGCTCGGCCTCCAGCTCGACCTGATCGTCGGCGACGCCGATTCCCTGGGCGAGGCGCGGCTGGCCGAGTTTGCCGCCGCCGGCATCGCCATCGAACGCTCGCCGGCCGACAAGGATGCCTCCGACACCGAGCTGGCCCTGCTCGCTGCGGCAACCCGCGGTGCAACGGACCTGGTCGTTCTCGGCGCGTTCGGGGGCCGCCTCGACCACGCCCTGGCCAACGTCTGGATCCTGGCCCATCCGGAGCTGGCCGGTCGGGCGGTGGCCCTCCTCGACGGAGCTGCCCGGATCCGGCTGCTGACGGCCGATCCAGGCGACCGATCCGGTTCCCCGGCGGGCCTCGACCTCGACGGCCGGCCGGGCAACCTGGTGACGCTCCTGCCGTTCGATGGGCCGGCCCGGGGGGTGACAACGAGCGGCCTGCGCTGGCCGCTCGCCGCCGCGACCTTGCCGGCGGGCTTCTCGCGCGGCCTCTCCAACGAGGTGACGGTCGACTCGCAGCAGGCACCGCGAGTCGTCCTCGGCGGCGGCCGTTTGCTCATCATCGAGACGACCCTGATAGGCTCCGGGACATGAGCATGCCCGTGGCCGGCGACCAGGCCCCAGCGGTCGCACTACCCGACGAGCACGGCGTCATCCACCGGCTGGCTGATCAGCGCGGACGCTGGACCGTCGTGTATTTCTACCCCGAGGACGACACCTCGGGCTGCACGATGGAGGCCTGCCAGTTCCGCGACATCGACGAGGCGATCGGGGTCGAGGGCGCCGACGTGTGGGGGATCAGCCCCGACGGCGCCGACAGCCATCGCCGCTTCCGCGAGAAGTACGGACTGCCGTTCACCCTGCTGTCCGACGAGGATCACGCGGTCGCCACGGCCTACGGCGCGTGGACGCTCAAGCAGAACTACGGCCGCGAGTACATGGGTATCCAGCGCTCGTCGTTCCTGGTCGATCCCGACGGCAAGGTGGCCTACGCCTGGCCCAAGGTGAAGGCCGATGGCCATGCCGCCGACGTCTTCAGCCGGCTGACCGCGGCCAAGGCACATCGGACGGCCGGCCAGGCAGGCGGCTGAGCCGGCTGCCCGGCGCCTCGCGGTGCGGCCGGCCAGCACTGGGCAGCAAAAGAGGCCTCGCTCGTGGGGGGATACGAGCGAAGCCTCGAGAGCGATGATAGCGCAATCGCGCAGCTGTTGGCGTCCGATTCAACCAACTTGTTGACGAGTTGTCCACGAACATGACGAGCGAACCCGAGGCCCCGCCGGCTGCCCGGATCGAGCCCCACGAATGGCGGCCGCCCCGCTTCATGGTCATCGCCGCCCATCCCGATGACGCCGACTTCGGGCCGGCCGCCACCGCGGCCCGCTGGATCGACGCCGGCTCCGTCGGCTGGCTGGTGTGCTGCACCAGCGGCGACCAGGGCGGCGAGGACCCGGACCTCGATCCGCTCCAGCTGGCCGCCACCCGTGAACGCGAGCAGCGCGCCGCGGCCGAGGTGATCGGCTACGCCGGGGTCAGCTTCCTGCACCAGCCCGATGGCGGCCTGGTCAACGACCTGGCCCTGCGCGAGCTGCTGGTGCGCGAGATCCGGACCTTCAAGCCGGACGCCGTGCTGGCCCAGGATCCCGAGGTCGTGATCTATCCCGGCGGCGGGATCAACCACACCGATCACCGAGCGGCCGGACTGGCCGCGATCGACGCCGTCTACCCGGCCGCCCGCAATCCGATGGCCTTCCCGAACCTGGCCCGCGGCGGCCTGGCGGCCCACCGCGTGCGCCGCCTGTACCTGTTCTGGACCCAGGGCCCCACGGCCTGGGTTGACGTCAGCGCCACGATCGGGCGCAAGTCGGCGGCCCTCCGCGCGCATGCCAGCCAGATCCACGAGCCGGACAAGATCGACGCCCGGATCGCCGAGTGGGCGGCCGAGGACGGCGCAAAGATCGGCACGGCGGCCGCCGAGGACTTCAAGGTGGTGGTCATCGACCAGGACGAGGAAGAGGCGGCGACGGTCGAAGCCTGAGCTCAGGCCTCGAGGAGCAGCGGCCGGATCCGGCCCCAGTTGTTCCACAGGTCGGCCAGCGGCTCGGCCCGGCCGCGAAGCAGGGCCACCATCTCGCCCAGGGTCAGGTCGCCGGCGGTCGATGCCACGTATTCATCGGCGGCGACCCGGACCTCCTCGAAGAGCTGGGCCATCGTCGTCTCATTCGGCCAGGCCCGCATCCGCATCGGATCGAGTCCGGCGTAGCCAAGCGCCAGTGACAGGTCGCGCTGGCTCGGCACGCGTCCGTCGGCGAACCCGCCCATGCCGTCGAAGCGATAGCCGAGCGAGGCCAGGGCGGTGGCGATGTCCCGGCTCTGGGACTGGCTGAACGGCTGCCAGAAGCCATGGTCGGTCGGGAACTCGAGCGACGATGCCTCGATGGCCCGGGCGACGCAGGCGTCGACCAGGTTGCTCAGCAGGAGCTGCCAGCGGCGCTGGTCATCCTGGTCGCCGGCAGCCAGCTCGGCGACGACGGCCCGCAGGGCTTCGCCGTCCCCGCGCAGCATCCGCAGGATGCGCGGCTGGCCCCCGGCGAAGCCTCGTTCCGAGGGCGGGGTGATCTCGCCGGGCTGATCCGTGTCGAGCTCGGGGCCGCCAATCAGCTTGGGCCGGACCGCTTCGACCGGGACGGCGGCCGGATCGACCGGGACCCGCCCGGCCCGCCGGTCGACCTGGGCCTCCTCACAGGCGGCGAGGGCCTCCCGGGCCAGGTGGCAGGCCTCGGCGGCCGACTCGGCGTTGATCCGGGCAACATCCGCGTCGCGGCTCAGCTGCTCGATCGTGAGGGCCAGCTTGGCCGACGCATCGCGCAGCCGCTGGCCGTCGGCCGCCGCGTCGCGGGCCGCCTGGTTGATCCGGTTGATCTCGGTCAGCCAGTCGCCGGCCGCCGATTCGACCGCTTCCCGGCTGCGGGCTCCCGCGTGGGCGTGCCGAAACGCGAGGCGGGCGGCCTCCTTGGCGGCCTGGATCTCGCGCGGATCGGCCAGTTGGACGGCCTGCGCGGAGCGGACCGCCAGCGCGTCGTAGGCCCGTTGCTGCTCGCGCAGGAGGTGGTTCGCGGCGGCCGCCTGCTCGCCGAGCCGGTCCGCCAGATCGCACCGTTCAGCGGCGATCCGGCGCTCGTCGGCGCACGGGCCCGTGGCCGGGCCGGGGGCGCCGGGGGCACGGCCGGGCTTCGAGCGATCAGGTGCCTCTGGTGGCGTCGCGGGGGCCGGCGGTACCGAGCCGGGCTCATCGGCCGATTGGCCGGCGCGGGGTGCGTCGGCGGAACACTCGGCGAAGCGTTCGGCGAGCGCGACCGCGACCGGCGCGCTGCCTGTCGCGCTGCCCGTCGCGCCCCCCGTCGCCTTTGCCGTCGCGCTTCCCGCCGCCATGGCCCGAAGCTGGTCGAGCCCGGCGTCGCGCTGGCGGGCGATCGGGAAGACGACCAGGCCGCCGCTCCGGCCGCTGTCGAGAACGTTCGTTCGGATCGGAGCGCTTCCCGGTGCCATAGCCGGCGCTCCTGCCGGCGCCGTTCGGCCGGTCGTCCCGGGAGCAGTCCCGAGGGTGACCGGGTCGGCCGGACCGCCTCGTCCGATCGGGACCACGCTCAGCCGGTTGTGGTCGACCGCGAGGGTCGACGCCCGGCGGCGGGGCAGCGCGTTGGGCGTGACCGTGACCCGAATCTCGCGTGGTGGGCGGGGCCGGACCTGGAAGAGCGAGACGACGAGCGCGCCACCGGCGACCCCGATGAGCAGGCCGAGTGCCAGTGCCAGGAGCTCGCTCAGGCCCGGATCCTCCTCGTCGGTCCAGGCGGGCTCAACGGCTGCCCGGACCTTCGACCGAGGGTAGCTGCCCCGCTGGCGGGCGTCAACTTGGAATGGACTCCGGCGCCGATCGGGAATCGGGCACCATTCCTGCACGCGAGCGGGCCTCGGTGGTAGATTCGCCTCGGTCGGTGATCTGCCGGCGTTTCCTCCTGCCCGAGCCGATCAAGGGAAAGGTACGACCTCGACTTGGCCATCGACCCGAACCAGGAATTCCTCGTTCAGCCCGTCGACGCGTCATGGCTGCAGTGCAACATCGAGTGCCAGGAAGCCTGCCCCGTCGGGACGAACTGCCGGGGCTACCTGAACCTCGCGGCGGAAGGTCGGTTCGAGGAGGGCTACATCCTCAGCCGCGACCCGAATCCGGTCGCCGCGATGTGCTCGTACGTCTGCTCGGCGCCCTGCGAGCGGGCCTGCCGCCGGGGTGACATCGACCGGCCCCTGGCGATCCGGGCCATGAAGCGCTTCCTGGTCGAGTGGCACGAGGCCTCGGGGATCCCCGACGTGATCCCGCTGATCGTCCCCCGCGACGAGCGAGTCGCGGTCGTCGGCGCCGGCCCGGCCGGTATCTCCGTCGCCCGCGAGCTGGCCCTCAAGGGCTTCCAGGTCACCGTCTTCGACAGCCTGCCCTATGGCGGCGGGACGATGCTGATCGGCGTCCCGGCCTTCCGCCTGCCCCGCGAAGCGATCGAGATGGACATCCGGCTGGTCGAGCAGCTGGGCGTCAAGTTCGTGTTCAACACGACGATCGGCAAGGACATCCAGTTCGACCAGCTCCAGCGCGACTTCGACGCGATCTCGATCACCGCCGGGGCGATGGACGCGGTTGCCCTGGACGTGCCCGGCGGCGACCTGGAGGGCGTCCAGTACGGCGTCGACTTCATGAAGATCGCCAACCTGGGCCAGGAGCTCGAGGTCGGCCGCGACGTGGTCGTGATCGGCGGCGGCTACACCGCCATGGACTGCTCGCGGACCAGCCTCCGCCATGGCGCCGAGAACGTGGCCATCGTCTACCGCCGGACGCGGTCCGAGCTGGTCGTCGACGAGGAGGAGCTGGGCGAGACCGAACGCGAAGGCGTCCGGATGGAGTTCCTGGCCAGCCCGATCGAGGTCCTCGGCGAGAACGGTCACGTGACGGCGGTCCGCTTCATTCGCAACCGGCTGGGCGAGCCCGACGCCTCCGGCCGGCGCTCGCCGGTGCCGATCCCGGGCTCCGAGTTCGAGATCAAGGCGGATACCGTCATTCCTGCCGTCTCGCAGTCGGCCGACCTGACCTTCCTGCCGGTCGAGGCCAGCTTCGAGATCAATCGCGGCCGGGTGAAGGTGGACCCCGCCACGTACGCCACCAACGTCCGGGGCGTCTTCGCCTGCGGCGACTTCGTGACCGGCCCGACCACCCTGATCGAGGCCGCCGGGCACGGCAAGAAGTGCGCCTACGCGATTGACCGCTACCTGACCGGGCGGACCGACGTGACCGTCGCTGCGAACGTCAAGATCACCAGCTCGTGGCGCCACGACATGCCCGAGTTCTACGACGTCCTGCCCCGCCAGCACATCCCCATGGCGCCGGTCTCGGTGCGCATGCCGTCGCCCGATCCGGCCGTCAACTTCACGACGCCGGTCGAGCTCGGCTACAACGCCAACCAGGCCGTCGCCGAATCGACGCGCTGCCTGATGTGCAACTTCAACATCTGGTTCGACCCGTTCCGCTGCGTCCTGTGCGGGGCCTGCGCCGATGTCTGCCCCGAGGGCGTCATCCACATGGTCGACGTCAACCAGCTCAAGAGCGAAGGCCTGCTGCCGGAGATCGAGGAGGCCTACGGCTGGAACCAGGGCGCCGCGATGATCCTCGACGAAGAGCGCTGCATCCGCTGCGCCCTGTGCGTCAAGCGATGCCCGTTCGACGCCATTACGATGGAGCGGTTCGAGCTCCAGGAGGTGTCGAGCGACGGGCGGCTCTACAAGGAGTCGTACCGTGACGCGCAACTCGCCGGGACGCCCGGCGTGGCAGGAGGATCCCGGTGAGTTTCCTCGAGCGGGTGGACCAGAGCATCCGCCGGAGCGTCGTCTGGCGGTCGCTGTTCCGCCAGCCGTACCCCAACGACGAACGCTCGCGGGCGTACGCCGTGATGAACAACGTCTTCCTGCACATCCACCCGGTCCGCGTCCGGCAGCACGCCGTGAAGTTCGCCTACACGTTCTGCCTCGGTGGCCTGAGCTTCTTCCTGTTCCTGGTCCTGACCGTGACCGGCGTCTACCTGATGTTCTTCTATGTCCCGTCGGCGACCCAGGCTTATTCCAACATCCTGTCGATCCAGAGCGAAGTCGCGTTCGGGCTGCTGACCCGCAACATCCATCGCTGGGCCGCCCACCTGATGGTCTTCTTCGTCTTCCTGCACATGATGCGGGTCTTCTACCACGGGGCCTACAAGCCGCCCCGCGAGTTCAACTGGGTGGTCGGGGTCGTCCTGCTGTTCGTCACCCTGATGCTGTCGTTCACCGGCTACTTGCTGCCCTGGGACCAGATCGCCTACTGGGCGATCACGATCGGGACCAACATGGGCGGCTACGCGCCGCTGTTCAACACGCCGGCCAAGCTCATCCTGCTGGGTGGACTGGAGGTGGGACAGAACACGCTTCTGCGGTTCTATGTCCTGCACATCATGGTCTTCCCCTTGGTCGCGGCGATCTTCCTGGCCGTCCATTTCTGGCGAATCAGAAAAGACGGCGGAATCAGCGGGCCGCTATGACCGACGTGAAGACGCCGCCCGAGCCGCGCACCGTCGTGCCGGTCGATCCTGCCCGCCGGACGGAGATCGACAAGCAGCGCGTGCCGATGTCGGCCCGCCCCTACCGGCTGCTCGCCCTGGTCAAGCAGGACGCCGTCGTCCGGGTCCAGAAGGAACCCGACGACACGGTCATGACCTGGCCCCACCTGCTGTCGATCGAGTTCCTGGCCGGCGGCCTGATGAGCATCTTCCTGCTGATGATGGGCCTCTTCGTGAACGCCCCGCTCGAGGCCCTGGCCAACTCCAACGTCACGCCGGCCGTGGCCAAGGCACCTTGGTATTTCCTGGGCCTCCAGGAGCTGCTGTCGTACTTCCACCCGACCGTCGCCGGCGTCCTGGTCCCGACCTTCGTGCTGGTCGGCGCGGCACTGATCCCGTACATCGACCGGGGCAACCTGACCGCCACCCGGCCCTCGCAGCGCAAGACCGCGGTCGTCCTGTTCAGCATGTTCTGTGCGCTCGGCCTGATCGTGACCTTCGTCGGGATCTTCTTCCGGGGGCCGGGCTACGCCTTCGTCATCCCCTATCTCAACACCGACGGGCTGCATTTCAGCCTGTGAGCACCCATCCCGAGGCAGATCGATGAGCAACTACCAGGTCGAACCGGCCGCGCGGCCACAGGCGCTGTCCAAGGAGGCGATCAAGGCCCTCCGCAAGGAGCAGGTCCAGGGCGTTTCGCGGCGCCAGGTGCTGCGCACCGCACTGGGCGTCGGGCTGACCCTGTTCATCGCCGAGCTGACCGCCGGCACCCTGGGCTTCATCTGGCCGGCGATCGCGACCGGCAACAAGAGCAAGGTCCTGATCGGAACCTACTCCGACGTGAAGGCCCAGAACTCGAGCCTGCCGATCAACAAGGGCTTCCCGGCCTATTACAGCGCGGCCAAGGCCTACGTGATGCTCATCGACACCTCGCGCCAGGAGTTCGTGGCCGGTGCCGACGCGACCGGCGACGGGACCGACGTGAACGTTCGGGCGCTCTACCAGCGCTGCCCGCACCTCGGCTGCAAGCCGAACCCGTGCCTCAAGAACTTCTGGTTCGAATGCCCCTGCCACGGCTCGCGCTACGACCGCCTCGGGATCAAGGCCCTGGGCGCCCAGTACGGCCCGGCGCCGCGGAGCATGGACCGCTTCTCGGTCATCGTCGACGGCAGCGGCGCGCTGTCGGTGGATACCCTCAAGATCACCCTCGGACCGCT
>DATGGC010000403.1:0-8077 GCA_035308745.1 Candidatus Limnocylindrales bacterium
GTCTTCCCGGTCGTCCTGGCCGGCCTCCACCTGGTCAGCGGCGTGCTGTTCAAGAAGGTCGCGGTGCACGGGATCGAGCAAGGCGTCGACAAGGGTCTGGGCGCGGTCTTCGGCGGGATCGAGGCGATCCTGATCATCTCGGCCGCGATCGTGATCGTGGACACCTACCTGGGCACCAGCCAGATCCGGCACACCCTGGGGCCGGGCATGCTCAAGACCGTGACCGACGCCCTGAATGGCTCGACGACGGTCCACATCCTGCGCGACACGACGGTGCCGGTCGTCCTGGGCCTGCTCGGTCCGCTCCTGCCCACCGACATCTCGAGCCTCATCCCCAACGGCCTGCCATCGCTGCCCGGCGGCCTGCCCTTCCCGACGCCCTGAGCCCGGTGAGCGAGGGCCGGGCCGGGACCCACCGCGTCCTGATCGTGGGCGGCGGCTTTGCCGGGTTGTACGCCGCCCGCAAGCTGGGCAAGGACGAGCGCCTGGCGGTGACCGTGGTCGACCGGCGCAACTTCCATCTGTTCACGCCGCTCCTCTACCAGGTCGCCACCGGTGCGGTCTCGCCGGGCGACATCGCCCAGCCCCTGCGCTCGATCCTGCGCCGCCAGCGGAACACGACGGTCCTCCTGGGCGAGGCGATCGGCCTGGACGTGGCGAAGCGCGAGGTGCTCCTGGGCGACGGCGGCCCGCTCGGCTACGACTCGCTGATCGTGGCCTCCGGCGCGCGTTTCTCGTACTTCGGCCACGACGGCTGGGCGCGCGACGCGCCCGGCCTCAAGTCGCTCGACGACGCGCTCGAGATCCGGCGCCGGATCCTGATCGCGTTCGAAGCGGCGGAACGAGAGCACGATCCCGAACGGCGGGCCGCCTGGCTGACCTTCGTGATCGTGGGCGGCGGCCCGACCGGCGTCGAGCTGGCCGGATCGATCGGCGAGATTGCCCGGGACACCCTCCGCCGCGACTTCCGCTCGATCGACACGCGTTCCGCAAAGATCAACCTGGTCGAGGCCCTGCCCCGGATCCTGCCCACCTACCCGGCCGATCGATCGGCCTCGGCCAAGCGCCAGCTGGAGCGCTTGGGGGCCACCGTCCGGACCGGGACCCGGGTGGTCGACATCGACGACCAGTCAGTGACCGTCGAGGAGGCCGACGGCACGCGCCGGCGGGTGCCCGCCCGAACCGTCCTGTGGGCCGCCGGGATCCTGGCGTCGTCGTTCGTAACGGCCGTGGCCGAGGCGACCGATGCGCCGACCGACCGAAGCGGCCGGATTGTGGTCAACCCGGACCTGACCCTGCCCGGCCATCCCGAGATCTTCGCGGTCGGCGATTCCGCGGTGCAGCCCTGGAAGAAGGACCGGCCCGTGCCGGGCGTGGCCCAGGGCGGGATCCAGGGTGGCCGCTATGCGGCCGAGGTGATCCTGGCCCGGGTCTCGGATGCCCCGGCTCCGCCGCCCTTCCGATATCAGAATCGGGGCGACGTTGCGGTGATCGGCCGGCTGGCTGGGGTGACCGACATTCCCTGGCTGGGTCCGTTCGGCCGGCAGAGTGGCTTTCCCGCCTGGGTGCTCTGGCTGACGATCCACATCCTGTATCTGATCGGCTTCGCCAACCGGGTCGTGGTCGTCGTCCGCTGGGCGTGGAGCTTCTTCACCCGCGGCCGTGGATCGCGCCTCATCACCGGCGCCCCGCTCCTACCGCCGATCGAGGAGCCCGAGCCGCCGGCCTGACCACGGGGCGGTTCGGGAAGGGAGCCGCACGGGAGCCGAGCCGCGCCCTGCAGACGGTCACGATTCTGGGCAAAAGTTCGGAGCGGCCCTCCGAAGAGAACCGCTCCGATGCTGTCCCGGTGAATTGTCCGCCGAAACGGACTCTTCTGCCACGCTGTAAGGGCATCTATCACGTCGGCTGCACCGACTACCCT
The DNA here is from genome assembly GCA_035308745.1 of Candidatus Limnocylindrales bacterium. GTDB lineage: Bacteria > Chloroflexota > Limnocylindria > Limnocylindrales > CSP1-4 > Palsa-1033. The sequence continues at coordinate 1,925 of DATGGC010000403.1, forward strand.
GACCCTACCTACCCATGACCTTGCAGCTGGGGCAGCTGGCTGCTTTCGCAGCGATCAGAGCATACCTGAAGTCGGCCGCCGAACCAATAGTTTCGTCACAAACCCCGGTGAAAATTCCTTAACCTTCGCTTGGCGCGATCGCAATCGACTTGATGGCCACCGGTTCGTTGGGCAGATCGCGGCTGTTGCGCGGGGCAGACACGATCTTGTCGGCGACGTCCATGCCCTTGGTGACGAGCCCGAACAGGGTGTAGTTCTTGGGCAGCTTGCCGGTCAGGTCGGCGACGCAGATGAAGAACTGCGAGCCGTTGGTGTTGGGACCGGCGTTGGCCATCGCGAGCGCGCCGCGCAGGTAGTCGCCCTGGACCTTCTCGTCCTCGAAGGTGTAGCCCGGGCCGCCGGTCCCGACCCGCCCGGCGTCCAGGCTGGACTTCTTGCCGAACTTGCCGTCGCCGGCCTGGATGACGAAGCCGGGGATGACCCGGTGGAAGATCACGTCGTCGTAGTAGCCGCTCGTGGCCAGCTTGGCGAAGTTGGCCGCCGCCTTCGGCGCGCTCTCGTCGTACAGCTCGACGACGATGTCGCCCAGGTCGGTGGTGATCGTGGCGGTGGTCATCTGCACTCCTTGTTCGTGGTCGGCACTCAGGGTCCGACGCGCACCGAGGTCATCGGCACGGGGTCAATGGCGGCGTTGTCGGGGTCACCGGTGTTGGGCATCGCGGCGATGGCGTCGACGACAGCCATGCCCGACGTGACGCTGCCAATGATCGCGTAACCGTACGGGTTTGACGTCGCCAGCGTCTGGACGAGCGGGCCGTCCGACAGGACGATGAAGAACTGCGAGGCCTCCGAGTGCGGATCCCCGGTCCGGGCCATCGCCACGGTGCCCCGGGTGTAGTCCGTCCGGGGCGGGTCGTCGGCGATCGTGTAACCGGGCGTGCCGCTGCCAACCTGGGCCAGGTCGGACGCAGCCAGCTTGCCGTCGGTCCGGACCCGGCCGAACTGGCCGTCGCCGCCCTGGATCACGAAGTCGGGCACCAGGCGCTGGAAGACGACACCGTTGTAATAGCCGCAGCTGGCCAGGGCCACGAAGTTGCCCGTGGCGATGGGCGCCTTCGAGGCATCCACCTTGATCACGATGCTGCCCTTGGGCGTCGTGATCGTGACCGTCCGGGTCTGGCCGGCGGCGAGAGCCGGCGGCTGGCTCGTCGGGCACCCGCTCAGGTCCACCGAGCTGGCGATCGGCGCTGCCGTCGCCCCGTTGCCGCCGATCGGCAGGCCACCGGCACCGCCGCCACAGCCGGCCAGCAGGATGGTTGCGGCCAGGCCGGCGACCCACCTGATCCGGCGGCGCCCTGCCGGCGGCCGAATCGAGTGGCTGGATCGTGGCATCAGGTGGCGGCCTCGCGTGCGGCGGCGTAGTCGATCGCCCCCGACAGGAGCGCCTCGCCCAGAATGATGCCGCTCATCCCGGCATCGCGCAGCCGGCCGATTCCGGCCAGGTCGCGGATGCCGCCGGCCACGAACAGGTCGATGTCGTGGGTCCGGGCCAGGGCGCTCAGTCGGTCCAGGTCGGGCTGGGCACCGCCGTGGCCGAGGACGAACCGGTGCACGCCGCGCTGGACCAGCTCGCCCACCAGGTCATCGAGGCTGGGTACGGTCGTTCGCCGCCAGGGGAAGGCCGCGAAGCGCTCGGGCCGCGGGTCCAGGCCCACCGCCAGCCAGTCGCCGGCGACGGCGATCGCGTCGCGCAGAAGCTCGGGTTCCTCGACGACGCTCATCGCCAGGACGACCCGGGTGGCGCCGGCGGCGAACGCCAGCTGGATCTGTTCGGCGCCCTCGACGCCACCGGCCAGCTGGAGCGGGGTCGCGATCCGGGACGCCACGAGGCCGACGGCCTCCAAATTGACCGGCTGGCCGGCCCGCGCCCCATCGAAGTCGACGAGGTGGATCAGCGGCGCCCCGAGCTCCACGAACTGGGCGGCAATCCGCTCGGGCCGGTCGGTCGGCGCCCCGACGCCGGTCGAGGCCCCCGGCCAGAACACGATTCGCGATCGACCTGCCTCGAGGTCGATCGACGGAATGACCTGCACGCTGCTGCCGGACCCTGGCTCAGGCCGGTGCCGGGCCACCCTCACCGGCAAACCGACGGCGATGGAAGCTGATCGGCAGGCTGCCGTTCCGGAGCAGGGTGTCGTGGAAGCGGCGCAGGCTGAACGCGTCGCCCAGGCGTCCCCGCTCGTCCGCTCGCAGCTGCAGCAGGAGGACCTTGCCCAGCAGGTACGACAGCTGGTAGGTGGGCGTGTAGGTGTAGCGCCTGACTTCGGCCCGGGCATGGGCGGGTTCGAAGCCGGTCTGTTCGACGAGCCAGGCCTGGGCCTCCTCGACTCCGATCTCGCCGCGGTGCATCCGGACGTCGAGGATGATCCGGCAGGCCCGCCAGATCGCGTCGGTGTGCATGCTCAGCCGGAAGTTTGGTCCGGCGTCGAAGCCCTCCTCGCGCATCATCTGCTCGGAGTACATCCCCCAGCCCTCGACGAACTCCGGAGCCTGGGTCGTCAGCCGACTCAGGCTGGGGTGCTTGGCTGCCACCGACAGCTGGAGATGGTGGCCGGGATAGGCCTCGTGGATGCTGGTATTGCTGATCGAGCTTCGATTGTGCTCGCGCATCGCCCCCGGATCGCCGTCGACCGATGGCGTGACGATGTAGATGCCCTGCGGCGACGGATCGAACTTGGGGGCGTCGAAGTAGGCCGCGAAGGGCATCACCTGGCGGAGGTACTCGGGGGTCGGGACCACCTCGATCCGCTCGTCGTCCGGGATCGACACGATGTCGTGCTCGATCAGGTAGCTCCGCGAGCGGAGCATCGCCTCGCGGTAGGCCTCGAGCGCTTCGTCGAACGTCGCCGGATGGTCCAGCTTCTGGCGCCTGAGGACCTCGGATTCGTCCGCGTTGGGATCGATCTCGCGGGCAGCCTTCGTGCGCGCCGCCCGTTGCAAGGCGAGCTGCTCGTAGCCGACCTCCAGGATCCGGTCGGCGTCCAGGCCGTCGAATGCCCGCCGGGCGACGAGCTCGTCGTACTTCTCGCGGCCGAGCGGCCAGTCGTCGATGGCCGTGGCCAGGGATTCGTGGAGGTACGTCTCGAACTCGGCGACCGCGACCTTGGCCCGGTCCGCCGCGCTCCGCAGGCGACGCTGCTCGGTCGCGTCCAGGTGGGCCCCGGCTGTGACCATCTCGTCGAAGAGCGCCGGCATCTCGGCCGCGGATTCGAGCTCGAGCTCCTGCCACAGCCGGACCTGCGGCCCGCGGGCCCGGCTGCGATGCTCGGTCAGGAAGCGGGGGATCGCCTCCATCCGGCTGGCGATCGAGGCCAGCCGCTCGTCGAGCGGCGCGAAGTCGCGGGCGAACAGGCCGAAGAGGGGATCGCCGATCCCGTCCATCGCCGTGGACCGCCGTTCCCAGATGCGCTGGACTTCGAGGTCGAACAGCTCGAGACGGAGGTTGTGGAGCTCGATGTCGCGCTCGAAGCGGACCTCGGCGGACAACCCGGCAGGGTCGATCGCCTCGACCGCGGCCTGCTGCGTCCGCGCCTGGACAACCTGCTCCTCGACCGCCTCGCGGGTGCCATCGGGCAGGCGATCGTCTTCGGTGTGGATGCCCAGGAAGGTGGCCGCATCGGGGTGGGCCCGGATCGAGCGTCGGAAGTTCGCCTCGACGAGGTCGTAGAACCGTTCGTCGAGGGGGCCGGGGGCCGGTGCCGGCGACGGCCGGCTGAGCTGGAACTCGTCGAGGTTCAGCTTCGCGCGCCCGCTGCCAGGCTGGTCCGCCCGGCCATCTCGTCGAGGACGTCGCGGGTCGCCCCAAGGATCGTGGGAATATCCGCCGCCGAGACGTCGTGGTGGGTCGCGGCACGAATTGCGCCATGGGGGTATTCGACCATCAGGATGCCGCGCGCCTTGAGGCCGGCCAGGAATGCGGCCCGCTCGCCGCGGACCTTGAACAGGACGAAGTTGGTCCGGACACGGGTCGGGTCGAGACGACCGGGGGTCGGCTGGGCGATCCCGCCCGCGGATTCGATCCCGTCGAGATCGGCCAGGCCCTCGGCCAGCTGCCGGGCGTTGCGATGGTCATCGGCCAGGCGCTCGATCATCCCATCGGGCCCTTCGCCCAGGGCGACGAGCCCGGCCGCAGCCAGGATCCCGACCTGGCGCAGCCCGCCGCCGACCAGCTTGCGGCCGCGCCGCGCCCGCCAGATGAAGTCCTTCGGCCCGACCAGGATCGAGCCGACCGGGCAGCCGAGGCCCTTCGACAAGCAGAACGTGACCGAATCGGCGGGTCCGGCCAGGTCCCGCGCCGTGACCCCCTGGGCGACGACCGCATTGAAAAAGCGGGCGCCGTCGATATGGAGCGGCACGCCTCGCTCGTGGGCGATGGCCGCGACCGTGGCGGTGTATTCGACGCTCAGCGGCTGGCCCATCGAGTGGGCATGGGTGTTCTCGAGGGTGACGAGGCCGGTGATCGGCTCGTGCGGGTCGGAGGGATCGCGGAAGGCGTCGATGATCTCGGCCGGGTCCAGGGTGCCGTCGGGGCGCTCGCGGAGGGCCCGGATCGACGTGCCCACGATCACGGCATGGCCGGCCGCCTCGTCGACGATCATATGGCTCTCCGACGCGGCGATCGTCTCCTGGCCGCGCGCCAGGTGGCCGAGCTGGGCGACGAGATTGCCCTGGGTGCCGGACGTCACGAACAGGCCGGCTTCCTTGCCCAGCAGGTCAGCGGCGCGCTCCTCGAGCTCGATGACGGTCGGATCGTCGCCGAGGACGTCGTCGCCGACCTCGGCCACGGCCATCGCCCGGCGCATGGCGTCGGTCGGCCGGGTCACGGTGTCGGAGCGCAGATCGATCGGTCGCATCGCGCCCGAGTCTACCGGTTGGGCCGCCTCCGTGGCCGGCACCCAGCTCGTCCGCGGGCGCGCGGGACGAAATCCGTGCACGAAACGACCGACATCGGGCCGGAGCGGACCTGGCCGGCGTCGATTGGCGACCATGCCGCGGCTGGTGGCGGAAGCTGTCAACTCGGCGATTCGCCGGCGAGGCTGGCAGCGCCACCCGATCGACGAGGTGCTATCCTTCCGGCTCGCCGCGGACCCGTGGTGTAGCGGCCCAACATGCCAGCCTGTCACGCTGGAGATCGCCGGTTCGAATCCGGTCGGGTCCGCCATCTTCGAATATCCCGACGCCCCGTCCTCCGCCCGGACGGGGCGTTCTTCATGGGTGTGGGCCGATACCCATCGAGTCTACGGCGGCACCCTCGCCTGACGGACGCCCGTCTTGCCGCGAGCCGGGGAAACCTCAGCCGGCGCGCGCCGGCACAAGTGTCAGAATGCGCGGCAATGACGATTCCGCCGCGACGCTCGGATCACGGTCGGCGGGATCACGCACGACCGATCCGTCCCGCGTCCCGTGCCCGGAAGGTGGGCGGCGGGCGGCGCGGGGGCTGGAGCGGACCGTCGTTCATCTGGATCGCCGTGATCACGATCGCCTTGGGCAGCCTGGCCACGATCGCGATCCTGCTGGGTTCTCCCCAGGCCCCGCCGACGGGATCGACCGGTTCGGGCTCGCCGGGTGCCTCAGCGGGGATCGCCGGCACCTCGGGCGGCCCGAGCGGCGCTCCGAACGGCTCGTTCGCGGCGCCGACCTTCGGCTCGACCGGACCGGGTGCCTCGGGCGCCGGCAGCGGGGCCATCGGCAACGTCCCGATCGTGCCGGTCGTCGACTTCCGCTCGACCCTCCTGTCGGTCACGATCACCGACGTCCGCTCGATCCTCAACGGCCACCAGGCGACGTTCACCAGCCTCGAGCTCGTCTCGTCGGAGGCCGATCCGATCCTCGCCGCGATCGGCGTAGACCGGCCCGACGTCCCGTCGCGGCTGATCCTCGTCGCCAACGTCGCCACCCTGGACAAGGACCTGGCCGCCCATGCCGATCGTCTCGCGTTCATCCGCGCCGATGCCGTGACCCCGGCGGTCCGGGCGATCGGCTGGGGCGGCACCGAGCTGTTTGGCGTGACCCGGGTCAAGACCGGCGCGGCCTGGAAGCTCAACGCGGTCCTGCCGGTCAGCGTCGGCTCGGCGCCGGCGTTCAACCCGGCCA
>DATGGC010000404.1:0-4527 GCA_035308745.1 Candidatus Limnocylindrales bacterium
AGGGCGCGGGCCTCATCGGCGCGGAGCACGGCCGAGCGACCGACATCGGCCAGGCGGCCCGTGAAGCGCTCCCGAGCCTCGGCTGACTCGGGGTCGGCCGGATCGGTCCCTTCGAGCATCTCGAGGAGCTCGGCCGCCCGAAGGCGCAGAGCCAGGCGCCGTTCCCGTTTCGTGGGCAGCGGCAGGACCTGGCGGACGGCGGCCAGGGTCCGCTCGAGGGCGGCGTCGATCGAGTCGTCCTCGTCGTCGGGCTCGCCGGGCGGGGGCGCGGCCTCCACCCCGACGTTGATCGTGCGGTCCAGGAGCCAGATGTCGGATGGCGTGATGCCATCGAGCCCAGCCCCGCTCAGCTCGGCAACGAACGGCGACGGACCGGCATTGGAACGCAGCGCGGGCCCACCGTGGGTGGTGAGCACCAGGCGGTCCATCGCCCGGGTCATGGCCACATACAGCAGGCGGCGCTCTTCTTCCAGGTTGAACTCGGCTGGCGGCCGGCCTTCGCGCAGAAGATCGATCGGGAAGAAATCGCCGCCCATGGCCGTGCTGGGCCACTCGCGCTCGATCAGGCGGGGCACGATGACCGTCGCGAACTCGAGGCCCTTGGCCTGGTGGACGGTCATCAGCCGGACACCCTCGACGTCTTCGCTCAGCTCGACGCTGGTGGGCAGCTCGCCACCGGCCTCCTGGTACGCGTCGAGGTAGTCGACGAACTGGCTGAGATGGCCGGCCGGGAACGCGGCCTGCCACTCGCTGGTGAAGCGCAGGAAGCTGGCCAGGTTGACCGCGATCCGCTGGGATTCGCGGGTATCGGTCCCGATCAGGTCCAGGATCTGGCCCGTTCGCTCGATGAAGCGCTCGAGCAGGGTGAACGGCCCTTCGCGCCAGGTCTGGGGGGCCAGCTCGTCGATCGTCTCGAGCAGGCGCCGGAGCTTGGCCTGGGTATCGGGTTGGATCGCCACGCTCTGGGTTGGCTGCTCGGCCGGCCCGTGGCCCTCGCCGACGCGCTCGACCTTGACCTGGCCCGAGGCCACGACCTCGCGGCTGACGTCGACGAGGTGGCGTCGATCGAAGCGGGCCATCCGGCTGATCTCGAGGATCTCCAGGGGATCGAGGCGCCAGGGCCCGGCCGACATCATCCGGACCAGGGCCACGTCATCGTGGGGGTTGGCAATCGCCCGAAGGCTCTGCTCCAGGTCGCGCACCTCGGGTGTCTCGAAGAGCGACAGGCCGCCCACGACCGTGTACGGGATCTCCTCGTCGCGCAGCCGGGCGACCACCTCGTTGCGGTGCTTGTGCTTGCGATACAGGACGGCCACGTCCGACCAGGCGGGAGGTCCCCCGGCGCGCGTGGCGAGGGCCCGGACGGCGTCCACGATCGCGACGGCTTCGTCCTCGGGCCCGGCGCACACGACCACCTCGACCGGTGCCCCGGGCGGTCGGCGGGTGGTGAGCTGCTTGTCCGGTTCCTGGCGTCCGAGGTTGTGGGCAATCAGGCGGTTGGCCGCGGCCAGGATCTCGGGCACCGAGCGGAAGTTCTCCTCGATCCGGAGCTGGGCCGGTGGGATCGGCCGGCGCGCTCCGGGATCGTGACTGGGCGGCCGCGAGAAGCGCGTCTTGAACTCGGCGAAGGCCGCCGAGCTGGCGCCCCGGAAGTGGTAGATCGACTGGTCATCGTCGCCCACGACCATCACGTTGTCGGGCCGGTCCGGGGTCCGGCCGATCAGCTCGATCAGCTCGATCTGGGCAATGTTGGCGTCCTGGAACTCGTCGACCAGGATGTAGCGGTACTGGCGCTGCCAGCGCCGGAGCAGGTTGGGCCGGACCTTCCAGAGGTTGCTGACCGCGGCGATCTGCTCGCCGAAGTCGAGCTGGCCGCGGCGGACCAGCTCGGCCTGGTAGGCCCGGTAGACCCGGGCCAGCTCCTCGAAGCGGAGCACCTCGAGGGCGGCGCCGTCCTTGATGTAGGAGGCGGCCAGCGCGGCCACCTCGAGCTGCTGGGCCGGGCTGTACAGGCTGATGTTCTGGACGGCGCCGGTGCCGAGCACGGTTCGGCGCGCCTCGAGATCGGCCTTCCGGGCGGGATCGGGCGAGTGGTCGGGGAGATCCGCCTGGCCCCGTTCCTCGGCCCGCTCGTACTGCCGGAGCCGGGCGTATTCCTTGCGGACCTCGCGCGGGTTCTTGAGATTGCCCTGCGCCTCGAGGGCGGCCAGGGCTGCCGGATAGGGCCCATAGCGCGTTTCGAAGATGGCGCGCTCAGCCGCCGCGAAAGCTTCGAAGTCGGCCGGGCTGACGATCTCGTCCTTGGCCCGGTTGATGAACCGCACGAAGCCGCCGGCCGCCCAGCGCAGGGAGTGGTAGATCAGGCCGAGCTCGGGCTCGAGGTCCTTGAGGAGCAGGACCTGGCCGATCCCGTCGAGCACTTCGGGGTTGGCCGGCAGGCCGGCCTCGGCGGCCGCGTCCGAGAGGGCCTGGTGGCAGAAGCTGTGGAAGTTCGAGACCGTCATTCGCGCCCGGACGGTGGGCCCGACCGCGAGGTCGAGGCGGTCCTGGAGCTCGCGGGCGGCCTTCACGTTGTAGGTGAGGACGAGGATCTGCTCGGGCAGGAGCGGTCCGTCGAACGGGCCGCCTGGCTTGCTCCCGGGTGCCGGGTCCGGCGCAGGCTCCGGCGGAGACTCCGGGTCGGCCGGCCACAGCCCGACCTGGGTGGCCCGTGCCGCGACGGTGCGCGGCGAGAATGCCGGGCTGGTGGGCGGCGCCGGCTCGGCCGGTTCCGCCGGGACGAGGCGGCCCAGCGCGTCGCGGCCGCCGCTGCCCTTGGTATCGAGCAACCAGCGGATCCGTTCGACGATGACCCGGGTCTTGCCGGTCCCGGCACCCGCGATCACGAGCACCGGGCCGTCGCCGTAGTGGACGATGCGCGCCTGCTCGGGCGTCAGCGTCGCGTTCTCCCCCGCGTCGGTCATCTCGACCAGCACACTCGCGCTCACCCCCGGAGAGTACCCGGCCTGCGTGACAGCTTGCCCGTCACCGGTCCCGGATCGCTAGTCTGCGGCTCCCACCGGTTCGGCGAGGCCCGGGCCGGCCTGGTCGAGGACCTCCACCGCCGTGACCGGCTCGGCGGGTCGCTTGCGTGGCCTGAGGTTGCCCTCGACATGTGGCAGACGGCGGTACCAGAGCATCCCGACCAGGGCGGCGGCCACCGAGATCGCGCCGCCGATGCCGATCGCCGCCGGTGCGCCGGCATTGGCCGCGATCGCCCCGAAGGCGACCCCGCCGATCGGGTTCGTGCCGGCGAAGACCGTCAGGTACACGCTCATCACCCGGCCGCGCAGCTCGTCCGGCACCTCCAGCTGGATGACGGTGTTGGCGGTGGCCATCATCGAGATCGCACCGGCGCCGGCGATGAACATCAGGACCAGGTCGATGGCGTAGTTCGAGATCCCCCCGATCAGGATCTCGGCCACCCCCAGGACCAGCGCCCCGATCAGCATCCGCGTCGCCCGTGTCCCGCCGAATGCAATCACCAGCGCGGCGACGAGCGAGCCGAGGCCCGATGCGGCCATCAGGAAGCCATAGCCGCTCGCCCCCACATGGAGGACATCGGCCGCCAGCGGCGGGATCAGGATCGTGAAGTTGATCCCGGCCGTGGCCACCACCCCGACGATCGCGATCGCCAGCAGGATCAGGCCGGTCCGGCGGACGTAGCGCAGCCCATCGGCCAGGTTGCTGAAGACGGCGCCCACGGACTCGGGCCGGTCGAAGCGGGGCGCTGGCCGGAGGTCCTGCTCGTTCATCAGGAACAGCCCCAGGAGCACGGCCAGGAAGCTCAGGGCATCGATCAGGAAGGCCAGCGACACGCCGAAGGCACCGATGACCAGGCCGGCGATCGCCGGCCCCAGGACCCGTGCCCCGTTGAACATGGCCGAGTTGAGGGCGATCGCGTTGCCGACGTCGTCCCGTCCGACCATCTCGACGGCGAATGCCTGCCGGGTGGGCATGTCCACCGCGTTGCGGACGCCCATCACAGCACCCAGCACGAAGACCTCCCAGACCTGGACGGTGTGGGTGGCGGCGAGGACGAAGAGCAGGAAGCTGACGCCCATCGCCACGGTCTGGGTGACGTACATCGTGCGCCGCTTGGGCAGCCCGTCGGCGATCAGGCCGCCGAACAGGCCCAGGACCAGGACCGGCCCGAACTGGGCGACGGTCAGCAGGCCCAGGTCGAAGGGATTGCCGGTCAGCTGCAGGATCAGCCAGCTCTGGGCGACCGAGGTCATCCAGGTCCCGACCAGGGAGACCAGCTGGCCGCCGAAGAAGAGCCGGTAGTTGCGATGGCGGAAGGCGCTCAGCCCGGCGCTCGCGCCGATCGACGGGCGGTTCAATGGACTTCTCCCGTGCCGCCCGCGTCGAGGTCGGCCAGCCGCCGGCTGAGCCGCTCGTGGCGCGCCTCGACGGCGACGACCATCGCTTCCAGCCGGCCGATCTTGTCGCGCAGGGTGCCCTTCTGGCGCTCGACCCGGGCCAGCG
>DATGGC010000405.1:0-2973 GCA_035308745.1 Candidatus Limnocylindrales bacterium
ACGGCGGTGGCCGGCACGGCGTAGTGGCCGATGACCAGGACGTCGCGCGGCGTCGTGCGCTGGATGCCACTCAGCCCGTTGCCCAGGCCGTTCGGCCCGATCGCCAGGCGGGTATCGACCCGACGGCCCGGGCTGAGCGGATGGAACAGCAGCCCGCCGGTCGGCGTGTAGTAGCCGGTCACGTCGAGGATCAGGTTGGCCGTGCCCTTGGCGGCCTTGAAGATGGCCGCGATCGAGCCGTCGGCCGCGATCGGGATCGTCAGGCCGTTGGCCCGCGTGTCGCCGACGGGGAAGTTGATCGTCGAGGTGGCCGGCGCAAGGGTCGGGTCAGGGGTGAGGCTGACGTAGCCCGCGTGGGTCTGGCCGACGACGGTGAGGTTGGCGGTGATCGCCGTGGCCTCGGGCGGGATGCCCATCTGGTTACGGACCGCGATGGGTTGCGAGAGGTTGGCATGGAGCGTCGTGCCACCCACGCTGAACCGCGTGTCCAGGATCCGGACCGGGCTGATCGGGTTGTAGGTGTCTCCGCTGCCGGCCGTGAAGTAGCCGCTGACATCGAGGATCAGGTTGGTCGCGTGGCCCGCGGCCGCCTTGTACACCGCGGACAGGCTGCCGTCGGCCGCCAGGGCGATCGTGACGTTGTTTGCCCGCGTATCACCCAGCGGGAAGTTGAGGGTCGAGCTCGACGGATTGGCCGACGGTGTCGGGCTGAGGGTCACGTAGCCGGCGGCGTTCTGGTTGGTCACCGTCAGGTTGCCGGTGACCGCAACGGCGTTGCCCGGGATCCCGTTGGCCCCGGCAACCATGAACGTCCGTGGCGTGCTGGCCACAAAGGGACCGCTCAAGCCAGTGGCGAAGCGGGTATCGAGCACGCGAACCGGGGCGATCGGCGTATAGCCGGCGCCCACGTCGCCGGCCGAGATCTGGGCGATGTTGCTGGTCCAGTCGCCGTCGTTGGCGGTGGCCGTGGGGCCGGCCCAGACCGCGTGCGGGTCGAGTGGGTCCTGGGCCAGCATCAGGTACGCGCCCCAGTCTGTCTCGGTGCTGGCGGCCTGGCCCTGGAGCAGGAGCACCGCCGGGCTCCAGTCCGCGGCTGGATCCGTGGCGACGTTGTATTGCGCGTACGAGGACGGATTGGCGCTGCCCGACGAACGGGTATAGACGGCATGGAGGTCGCCGCTCTGGGCGAAGGCCAGCGCACCGAACGAGTCGTCGAAGCCGTTCGTCCCGAGGAGCGTGTCGCCAAGGCGGACGGGCAGCGCCGTGGTGCTGGAATCGTCGAGCTCGGTGACCCGCACGCAGTCGCGGGTCACCGAATCGCCGGTCGGAACGCAGGGGTAGGTTGCGGTGTAGGCCAGCCGGCCGGCGTTGAACACGGCGCTGTCGAGGGTGCCGTCAATGGCGGTCGTCAGGGCGCCGCCGGGCTGCTGGGGACTCGGTGGCAGGACGGAACCGGGCACCACGTTGCTCGCGGTGAGGTCCCAGAACTCTTCGACCAGGGTGCTCTTGGCCGCCGAGCCGTGGGTATCGATGTGGAGGATGTCGTCGGCCGGCTCACCGGCCAGGTTGCCATTCGTGACCCCCACCATCCGCAGGTCGGGGCTGCTGACCGGCTCCTGGATCGCGGGCACGATGACGTCGACGTCGGCGAATTCGTCGAACTCGAAATCGATCTTGCTGGCGTCGAACTTCGGGCCAAGCTGGGACCAGTCCATGTAGATCGGCTGGGACTCGATGAAGCCGCCGCTGGCGCAGCCAGGATTGTTGTCACCGCCTCCGGCGCCCATCGCGAAGAGGCTGGCGGTCAGCAGCAGCTTGTCGGTCGACGTACCGAAGCTCGGCAGTGTCGGGACCTCGTCGTTCCAATAGAAATACGCGAGCGTCCAGGAGCCCGACGGATCGGGCGTATCGGAGATCGCATAGTCGAGGTAGCCGTGGCCGTAGGTCGCGGCGTTACCCGGGAAGGCGACAAAGCAGTCCCAGCTGACCTCGGTCGCGATCCAGCGCTGGTGGAGGCTGTCGAACTGGACCCGCGGCTCGGCGTCAAAGAACGTGAACTGCGGCTGCTCGGGCAGCTGGAAGAAGTCGGGCAGGGTGATTGCCCCGACGTTCGTGGCATTGCGGCCCACCTGGAGCACGTTGAGGTTGCTCATCTCGAGGGCCTGGTCGGCGCCCATTCCGACGCTGGTGTCGGCCGGCGCGACGGCGCCCGTCGCGTGCTCGTCCAGCCCAGCCTGGTTGAACGGGACCGTCGCCGCCGACTGGCTCGAGGCCGCCGACGGATCGGGGTCCGGCGGCCCGACCACGGCCGGACTCGTTCCACCGGCAGCCTGGCTCGCGCGCCGGCCGACGTGGAGGGTCGATTCGAGGTGACGGAGGGTCGCACTGGCCAGCGCCGGGTCGAAGGGCTGCTTCGTCTCGGGCTGGCCGGCGAACGGCCTGATGCCGGCGGCGACCCGGCTGCCTGCCTGGATGACGGAGTGCGCGCTGCCGGCCTGGGGCGCCCCGGCGTGGACCGTCGCCGGGTGTGCCGGGCTCTTGGCCATGACGACCGTCGATGTCCCGAGCAACCCGGCGACCAGCACGGCGATCGCACCAATCGCCGCAAATCGTCCACGACGCATGTCAACTCCTCGTTGGGCTTCCAGGAGTTACGCGCAGCCTCCACTGCGCCGCGATCGGGTCCCCCCGGCGCACGGGTAATCTACGCCGCGGATGCGCTCGCGGAACGACGAAATCACACGCGGGCGGGGTCTACTGTTGCGTCCGGACACCCCGTCCACTCGCGCCGGATGTCGCAGCGCAAGGAGAGGCCCAGGTGCTAGCTCAGCCGGAGCCGGCCTGCCTGCTGATCGCGGATATCTCGGGCTATACCCGCTACCTCGCGGGGACCGAGCTCGACCACGCCCAGGACATCCTGGCCGACCTCGTCACGACGGTCGTCACCGCCCTCCGGCCGAGCTTCCGGCTGGC
>DATGGC010000406.1:0-12633 GCA_035308745.1 Candidatus Limnocylindrales bacterium
TACGGACCGGCGACCCGGCCCTGTTCGCGGGCTACCTCGAACTCGGCGCGGGCACGGCCGGCCTGCGCACCGGGCGGCCGCGGGCGATCGCCTCGGCTTCGCCTGAATCGTTCCTGGCCGTGGATGCCGACGGGGTCGTGACCACGGACCCGATCAAGGGCACCCGGCCCCGGGGGATCACGCCGGAGGCCGACCGGGCCCTGGCTGCCGAGCTCCTGGCCAGTGCCAAGGACCGGGCCGAGAACGTGATGATCGTCGATGTCCTGCGCAACGACCTGGGCCGGGTCTGCCGGCCGGGCTCGGTCCGCGTCCCGCGGCTGTGCCGGCTGGAGCGGACCAGCGCCGTCCAGCACCTCGTGTCGACCGTCACCGGCCGGCTGGCGCCGGGCCGCGACGCGTTCGACCTGCTGACGGCGGCGTTCCCGGGTGGCTCGATCACCGGCGCCCCCAAGATCCGGGCCATGGAGATCCTCGAGACGCTCGAGCCCGTCCGTCGCGGGCCGTACACCGGCTCGGCCGTCTGGCTGGGGCCCGACGGCCAGCTCGGCTCGAGCATCCTGATCCGGACGTTGGTGGCCGACGGCGCGCGGCTGAGCCTGCATGTCGGTGGCGGGATCACCTGGCGCAGCGATCCGGCCGAGGAGTGGTTCGAGACGGTGGCCAAGGCGGCCGGCCCGCTGCGCGCCATCGGCGGCCGGGAGGTCGCCGGAACGTGACGATCGTCCCCGGCAGCGGCCACTCGATCTGGCTCGACGGGCAGCTCGTCGACGGTCGCGGTCCGCACCTGAGCGTCACCGACCGTGGCTTCCAGCTCGGCGACGGCCTGTTCGAGACCGCCCGCGCGCGGCGCGGGATCGTGATCGAGCTCGACGAGCACCTCGAGCGCCTGCGCGCCGGCTGCGCCGTCCTTGGCCTGAACCTGTCCGCCGGCGACGACCAGCTGGCCGAGGGCATCGCCGAGCTCCTCGCCGCCGAAGGGATGGCGGGCACCGGAGCCGGCGCCGGTGCGCCGGTTGGCGACGCGGCGATCCGGATCACGGTCAGTCGCGGACCGCTCGAGCGGCGCGGCCTCCTGCCCCTGGGCTTCGAGGACCTGGTGGCGACGATCGTCGTCCAGGCGTGGCCGTATGTCGCTACGGCGCCCGAGCTGCTGGAGCGGGGTGTGCGGGCCGTGACCAGCTCGATCCGCCGTGATCCGTCCTCGCCCCTCGCCGGCGTCAAAACGACGTCGCGCGCCGACTACGTCTACGCCCGGTTGGAGGCCGCCCGGGCAGCGGCCGACGACGCCCTGTTCCTGACCCTGGATGGCCGGCTGAGCGAGGCGACCGCCGCGAACCTGTTCGTGATCGCGGGAACGACCTTGGCCACGCCGCCGTTGAGCGCGGCGATCCTCGCCGGCACGACCCGGACCTGGTTGCTGGCCCACGCCGAGCAGCTGGGCCTGACCCTGGCCGAGGTGGACCTCCGACCGGCCGAGCTCCTCGCCGCGGACGAGGCGTTCCTGACCGGGAGCGTGGCCGGGATCGTGCCCCTCGTCGCCCTCGACGGCCAGGCCATCGGGCCCGGCCGGCCGGGCCCCCGGACCGGGGCCCTGCGCGCCGCCCGCGAGGACTGGATCGATGCGATGTCGATGGCCGCCCTGCTGCCCCAGCCGGGCGATTGAGCGGCTCGTGACCCGGGATGAGCTGATCCTGCGCACCCGCCAGCTGGTGGACGAGGGCGATCGCCTCCAGCAGAGCCCATCGTTGGGCGCCCTCCAGGTCTGGCTCCAGCTCTCCGACGAGCTGCTCAGCCGGGCGTGGGGGACGATGGATCGCTACCACCTGAGCTGGCTGATGGTCGGCAAGTCCCGGACGATCATCCGCGGCCGGCCGATGCAACCTGATGAGGAGGCGGCCTACGTCCGCGAGGTGGCCGAGCAGAAGACGGCCGCCCTGCGGATGAGCCTGACTGCGGCGGAGCGCAACCGGATGCCCTTCGTCGGCGAGACCGAGACGTGACCGAGCCCGCGCTCGGCGGTGAGGCCCAGATCCCCCAGCCCGATCCGATTGCGGCCGAGTACCTGCGCCTGGCGCTCCGTCTCGACCAGCACCTGCCCGGCTTCGTCGACAGCTACTTCGGGCCGGCCGGACTCAAGGCCCAGGTCGATCTCGAGCAGCTCCGACCGCCCCAGCTCCTGGCGGTCGATGCCCGGGCCCTGCGCGAGCGGCTGGCGGCGGAGCGACCCACCGGCCCGCGGGCGGCCTGGATGCACGCCCAGCTGGTGGCGATCGAGGCCAACGCACGGGCGCTCACCGTGGCGCCCCAGGGCTACACGGGGACGGCCTATCTCGAACATGTCCAGGCCTGTTTCGACAGGTTGCCCGAACGTCGCCCGGCCGAGCTCTTCGCCGCGGCCCGGGCGGACGTCGACCGGCTCCTGCCCGGGCCGGTCCCGGCGATCGAGCGATTGGCCGCCTGGGATGCCGCCCTGACGATCCCGACCGACCGATTGCGCGCCGTGATCGACTGGCTGCTCCCGATCCTGCGCGAGCGAGCCGGCTCGCTCTTCGGGCTGCCGGCGGGCGAAGCCCTCCAGGTCGGCCTGGTGACCGGCCAGCCGTGGTCGGGCTACAACTGGTACGACGGCGGCCTGCGCTCGCGGGTGGACATCAACACCGACCTGCCCGTCCGGGCGCCGGACCTGCTCGGGTTGCTGGCCCACGAGGCCTACCCGGGCCACCACCTCGAGCACGCCTGGAAGGAGGCCCGGCTCGTCCGGGCCGAGCGGCGGGTGGAGTGCAGCGTGCTCCTGATCAACACCCCCGAGTGCCTCGTCAGCGAGGGCCTGGCCGACCTGGGCCGGCGGTTCGCCACGACCCCGAACGAGGAGCCAGGTCTCCTGGTCGAACTCCTCGAGCGAGCCGGTCTCGCGGCGCGCAGCGACGGCCGTTCGGCTGCCGACGTGGCCGCGGCCGCGATCGCCCTCCACGCGCCCCGCCGCCGGCTGGGCGAGTTCGCGGTCAATGCCGCGCTGCGCCGCCACGCCGACGGCGCCGATCACGCGACCGTCCGGCGCGAGCTGGAGCAGGTCGCCTTGTTCGCGCCCGAGCGCGCCGAGAAGCGGCTCGAGTTCATCGAGCATCCCCTGTGGCGGACCTACGTCTTCGTCTACGCCGAAGGCGAGGCGCTCCTCGGGCGCTGGCTCGACGAGGTCCCCGAGGCAGACCGGGCGGCGCGGTTCGGCCGGCTCCTCGTCGAGCAGCTGACCCCGGCCACGATCGCGGCCGAGGTCAACCCAGCTACAGCCGGTTAGGGCGTCGCCGAGCCCGAGGGGGCCTCGGAGCTTGGCGCCGTGCCCGACTCGGTGCCCTTGACCGAGGTGGTCATCGGCCCGTTGTCGTCGCGGACGGCATAGCAGGTGACGCTCCGGTCGCCGTTCGACCAGCCGTCCGAGAGCGGATAGAAGTAGCCGATCGAGAGGTCCGGACTCGAGTCGAGGTCGGTCCCGACGTACTGCTGGAAGGCCGGCTTGCAGGCGTTCCCGACGAACGTGTCGAAGTCGCTGACCTCCGGGTAGACGTCGGTCGCCGGGGCGTAGTCGCCGACGAAGATCACCTCGCCGGTGTGGCTCTCGGTGCAGGGATGGTGCTGGACGGTGTCGACGGTGTCGTCTTCGCTGGCGAGCGTCGGGACGTCGAAGCAGTCCCCGACCTTGAGGTCGCCGACCGCCTTGGGGCCCAGGGCGTTGACCACCACCGCCACGACGACGATCGCCAGGATGACGACGCTGATGATGATCGGCCGGAGACGGCCGCCCCCCGGGCGCTTGGCCGGCTGCAGCGGCGCGCCCGGCGTCCAGCCGGCCGGCGCGGCACCGGGTGCCGCCGCGGACGGCGCGCCCCAGGCGTCGCTCGGCGGGGGCGGGCTGGCGGGCGCCCCGAAGCCACCCGTCGCGGGTGCCCCGAAACCGCCGCCGGTGGGCATTCCGAAGCCGGCGCCGGAGTCTGCTGGTGCCGCGGGCGGGGCCGGCGGCTCGCTGCTGGACCAGGCGGACCCTGCGTCCGGGGTCGTTGGCGCGGCTGCCTCAGCATCGGCCGGGGACTGGCTGGGTTCCGCCGGACTGGACTGCTGCTCGGGCAAGCCCGCGCCGCCGGGGACGATTGGGTCGGTCATATCCACCTCCTGCGCGCAGGATAGCGGCGCGCTCGAGGGCTGCGCTAGACTCTGGCGCAGTGAGCCACCCCGCCCTCGGGCTGCCGCCCCTCGATCCCACTGCCGGACTGCCGGCCGCCGCCGCGCGCCTCAAGGCCGCCCGCCAGCGGATCGGTGTCCGGGCCCTGGAGGTCGCCCTCGACCTGGATCCGACCATCACCGTCCACAACGACGAGACCGGGATTCGGCTCCTCCTGCGCGACGCCGAGGTCCTGATCGACGAGGTCGCCGATTCGATCGCGACCGGCAGCGTGGCCGCGATCCATTCATGGGCCGAGCAGGCATCGGTGATCTATCGCCGCCGGCGGGTGCCGATGGACAACGTGATCGCCCTGTGCGAAGGCGTCCGGGAGGCCGGCCAGTCGGTCCTGGGGCCCGCCGAACGGGCCGCGGCCGACCTGGCCATCGACACGGCGATCGAGCGCCTGCGCTGGCAGCGCCGGCTCGCCGGGGATGCCCGCAAGCGGAACCGGATCCTCCAGTTCATCTACAAGGGCGCCTGAGGCGATGACCGTCAAGTGGGTCAAGACCGACCCGCTGGTGATGAACGGCGAGCCGTTCTGCTACGGCAGCCGGCTGACCGTCCGGCAGCTGCTCGAGCTGCGCCGCAACGGCTACGACCTGACCCGCCTGCTGACCGAGCACCCCGAGCTACGGGCGATGGGCATCGCCAGTGCCTACGCCTTCGCCGCCGAGCACCGGGCGAGCTACAGCACGTTCTTCGAGGCCGATGGCTCGCTCGCCGGCCCGGGCTACAGCCCGGCCGAGGCCGAGCTGTTGCCCGAGCACCTGCGCCTCGCCGGCATCGTCGTGAAGGCCGCCGGCCAGCCGGCCTGAGGCCCGCGACCGGCGGCCATTTCCGACCCATCTGGTAGGATTTCTCCATGACCGATCAGATCACGGATCCCGCCACAACGGACGCGGCGCCGTTCGACGCCGAGCGACGGGCAACCGAGCTGGCCATCCTCGATGCGCTGCGGGCCGTCGTCGACCCCGAGATCGGGATGAACGTGGTCGAGCTGGCCCTCATCCGGCAGATCATCCTCGGGCCGGAGTCGACCGAGATCAAGATGATCCTGACCACGCCGTTCTGCCCCTATGCCGGGTCGATGATCCAGCAGGTCAAGGAGCAGGCCGAGTCGGTCGTCGAACACGACGTGAAGGTCACCCTCCTGGCCGAGCGCTGGGATCCCCGCGACGCGGGCCTGATGTGGTGAGCCGGTAGCGCGAATGGATCGGATCGACTCGGTCGTGAGCACCGGCCGAGGGGATGACGGGACGACTGGGCTGCTGTACGGCGGCCCGCGCATTCGCAAGGACGACGCCCGGACCGAGGCCTACGGCACGGTCGACGAGGCGGTCGCCGCGCTGGGCCTGGCCCGCGCCGAGCTTGGCGTCAAGAGCCAGTACGGGATCCTGAGCCCGGGCCTGGCCTCGGTGGGCGAGCTGATCCTGCGGCTCCAGCGCGAGCTGTTCGTGGTGGGCGCCGAATTGGCGACGACCCCGGCCGCGGTGGACCGGCTGGTCGACGGCCAGACCCGCGTCTCGGCGGCGATGGTCGATGCCCTGACGGCCCTCGTCGTCGACCTCGAGAAGCGGATCGAGATGCCCCGCGAGTTCGTGGTCCCGGGCGAGACCCGGACGAGTGCCGCGCTGGAGCTCGCCCGCACGATCATCCGCCGCGCGGAACGCCGCGCAGTCACCCTTGAAGAGCGGGGATTGCTCAGCGGCGAGCACCTGCTACCGTATTTGAACCGGTTGGCCGATCTGGTCTGGGTTCTGGCCCGGGTCGCCGAGCAAGCCGAAGCGAGAACCAGCACCCCAGCGCGGCCCGGTGGCCGCAAGCGGACGAAGGAACAGCAGCCATGAACTACTTCCAGACACCCTCCCAGCTCGGCGTCCGGCCGGCAGCCCGTCTGTCGACCGGCCTGGTCAGCCAGGCCCTGGCCTGGATGTTTGCGGGCCTGGCGATCACCGCGGTCGTGTCCTGGTTCGTGTCCAACGACGCGACCCTGGCCGCCGCCGCCCAGACCCTGTTCCTGCCCGGGATCATCGTCCAGCTGGTGCTGGTGATCGTCATCAGCGGCGGGATCCGGCGCCTGTCGGCGACCGTGGCCCTGGGCCTCTTCTTCGTGTATGCCGCCCTGACCGGGTTCGTCTTCTCGATCCTGTTCCTGGCCTACAACCTGCCCACGATCACCCTGGCCTTCGCCAGCGCGTCGGCGATGTTCGGCGCCTCGGCGGTCTTCGGCTTCGTGACCAAGCGCGACCTGAGCGTGTTCGCCCGGTTCTTCCTGATGGCCCTGATCGGGATCATCGTCGCGTCGTTGCTGAATGCGTTGATCTTCCAGAGCAGCACCGGCAGCCTGCTGATCTCCTACCTGGGCGTTGGCCTGTTCGCCGGGATCACGGCCTGGGACATCCAGCGGATCAAGAACGGCGACCTGGCGGCGATGGCCGGCTCGCTGGAGAAGGCCTCGGTCATCGGTGCCCTGCACCTGTACCTCGACTTCATCAACATGTTCCTGTTCCTGCTCCGGATCTTCGGCGGCGGCGGCCGGCGCTAGGCGCGGCCCAGGCACTCCTCGATCCGCTCGGCGGGCAGGGCCACCGAGTAGTAATAGCCCTGGCCCCGGTCACAGGCCAGGCGGCGTAGCCAGTCGCGCTGCTCCACGGTCTCGATGCCCTCGGCCGTGACCTCGATGCCCAGGCCATGGGCCAGGGAGATGACCGCCTGCACGATCGGCAGGTTGGCGTCGTCGTCGACCAGGCCGGCGACGAACGAGCGGTCGATCTTGATCGTGTCGAGGGGCAGGTGCTTGAGGTACGCGAGCGACGAATAGCCGGTCCCGAAGTCGTCGAGGACCAGCTTGACCCCCAGCGACCGGAGCGCCTGGAGGGCACGGATCGCCGCGTCCGAGCTGTCCATCACCACCGACTCGGTGATCTCCAGCTCGAGGCTCGCCGCGGGCAGGCCGGTCTCGGCCAGGATCGCCTCGATCTGGGCACCCAGGTCGGGCTGGGCGAACTGGCGGGCCGACAGGTTGACGCTGATCATCGGCCGGCCGTCGGGCAAGAGCGCCTGCCAGGCCTGTGCCTGGCGGCAGGCCGTCTCGAGGACCCAGCGGCCGATGGGCAGGATCAGGCCGGTCTCCTCGGCCAGCGGGATGAAGGCGAGCGGCGGGACCAAACCGCGCTCGGGATGCTGCCAGCGGACGAGGGCCTCGAAGCCGACGACCCGGTCGGTGGCCAGGTCGACCAGTGGCTGGTAGTGCAGGACCAGCTCGTTGCGCTCGATCGCGTGGCGGAGATCCGATTCGACGTCCAGCCGTTCCAGCGTCTCGCTGTTCATGCCCGGCTCGAAGAAGGCCTGGTGGCTGGTCTGGTCCGCCTTGGCCCGGTTGAGCGCGATCTCGGCGTCGCGCAGCAGGTCGCCCGGGTCGGCGACGCCGGGCGCCCCGATCACGATGCCCATACTGGCGCTCAGGAACACGTCCCGGCCGTCCACGCCGTACGGCTCATGCAGTGCCGCGTCGAGTCGATCAGCCAGCTCGCGGGCTTCGGCCGGCGAGGAGATCCCGTCGAGCATCACCGCGAACTGGTCGCCCCCGAAGCGGGCTACCGTGTCGCCCGGCCGGACGCCGAGGGCCAGGCGCTGGCCGACCTGGGCCAGCAGCCGGTCGCCGACCGCGTGGCCGAGCGTCTCGTTGACGAGCGTGAAGCGAACCAGGTCGACGAGGATGATCGCGACCGGATCGTCGTCGTCCTGGCGAACCCAGGTCAGTGAATGGGCGCAGCGGTCCAGGAACAGGGCCCGGTTCGGGAGACCGGTCACCGGGTCATAGAACGAACGCTGGCTGATCTCCTCCTCGAGCCGGCGCCGCTCGCGCAGGTCGTGGACCGAGACGACCCCGACGATCGAGCCGTCGGCATCGGGCATCTCCCGCCAGACCACCTCGACCGGGATCGTCCCGCCGTCAGCCGCCAGAGCGGTCGCCTCGAACGGAGCGTTCGAGGCCGGGCTGAAGCCCTTGACCTGCTCGCGCGTCTCGGGGGCCGCGAACTCGAGCAACGAGTGTCCGATCACCGCCTCGGCGGGATGGCCGAGCAGCCGGGTGAAGGCCTCGTTGACCTCGATGATCCGGCCATCGCGATGGATCGCGATCGCCTCGTTCGTCGCGTCAGCCAGCCGCCGGAAGCGCTCCTCGCTGCGGCGCAGGGCGTCCTCGGTCGCGACCCGCTCACGCACCTGGCGCTGGGTTGTCTCGAACAGGCGGGCGTTGTCGAGGGCGATCGAGGCGAGCTGGGCGAACCGCCCGAGCACCGCGATCTCGCGCTCGCCGTACTGGTGGAGGGGACTGCCCGAGCCGACGCCCAGGACCCCGACCACCACCCCGTCCGAGGTGAGCGGAACACCGATCACGGAGCCGAACTGGCCGACCGGCATGTCCGCCGAACGGTTGGCCCATGCGTCGTAGTCGGGAATCGCCATCGGCCGGCCGGTCTGCCAGACGGTGCCGCCGACCCCGACGCCGCGCTCGAGCCGGAACCCCAGCCACGAGGCGAATAGGCCGCTGCCGACCTTGACCACCAGGTTGTCGTGGTCCTCGTCGACCAGGTACAGGTAGCCGCTCGTGGCGCCCAGCAGGGCCGAGGCTCGCTTGACGATCGCGTCGAGCAGCTCGCCTGGATCGAGGCGGTCCATGAGCTTGACCGCGGTGTCATGCAGCGCGCTGAGGTAGGCCTCGCGGGCAACGGCGCTCTCGACCGTCTCGCGGGCGGTGCTCGGCTTGGACAGGAACAGCTCCGCGTCGGCCGCCGCGACGAGCTCCGCCTTCGACTGGCCATCGGCCGGGAAGCAGGAGATGCCGACCGTGACCGTCACCGGCGCCCGGTGGTTGCTGGTCAGGGCGGCGACGGCCCGCTGGATCCGGGCGGCGACCTCTTCGGCTCCGGCCCGGGTCGTCGCCCCGACGATCGCCGAGAACTCGTCGCCGCCGTAGCGATAGGCGCGATCGGTGGGCCGGATCGAGGCCACGATCGCTTCCGCGATCGAACCCAGCAGGGCATCGCCGGCCGGATGACCCTGGGTGTCGTTGAAGCGCTTGAACGAGTCGAGATCGAGCATCAGGACCGCGAATCGCTCGGCGGCACGCTGCTCGATCGCGAGGCCCAGGTCACGCTGGAAGGCGCCGTGATTGCCCAGGCCGGTCAGGCTGTCATGGTCGGCCCGGAGCTTCATCGCCAGGTGGGCTTCGGCGTTCTGGAGGGCGATCGAGGCCTGCCCGCCGAACAGCTGGGTCAGCTCGAACTCGTACTCGGTGAAGTGCGATTCGACGCCACCCATGCGGGCCACGTTGAGCGTCCCGATCACGTCGCCCCCGACCTGGAGTGGGACGATCAGCATCGACTCGGGCTCGACCGGCGTGCCCGGGATCTGGACGCAGCGGGGATCCTCCAGCGCGTCATTGCACAGGACCGCCTGGCGATGGTCGATCGCCCAGCCGGTGATCCCGACCCCGATGGGCATCTGCTCGCGCAGGATCACCTCGGCGAAGCGATCCCGGGCGATGACCGCCCAGCGCCGGCCGGTGTCCCGGTCGACGCGGTAGATGGTCAGTGCGTCGTAGGCCACCACTTCCTTGAGGAGGTCGGCGATCGTATCGAGCACGGCGACCGGGTCGAGGGTCGCCAGCAGCTCGCTGTTGACCTCCAGCAGGCGGCGCTGGCCGGCCAGCCGCAGCTCGAGCTCGGCCTGCTGGCGGCGGACTCGTTCGGCGTTGTCGGCGTTGACCAGGGCCTGGGCCGCGTGGTCGGCGAAGATCGACAGGGTCGCCTCGTGGTCCGCGCTGAACCGGTTGCGTCCGAGCTTGGCCAGCACGATCAGGCCCTCGACGCGATCGTCATAGGCGACCGGGACGATCAGCATCGACTCGGGTCCCGTGGTCGCGCCGACCAGCATGCCCCTGGCGTCCGACTCGGCGTCGGACACCACCAGGGCCTGGTTGTGGGCCGCCACCCAGCCGGTCAGCCCTTCGCCGATCCGGACCCGGAGCATGTCGGCCTGGACCTCGGGGATGCCCATGAAGGCGCCGTGGAAGGCGATCGGCTCGCACGTCCCGCGCTCGTGATCGATCCGGTAGACCCGGATGTTGTCGAAGTCGATCAGCTTGCGGGTCGCGGCGACGATCGCCTCGCCGATCGCCGGCACGTCGGTCAGCCGGCTGAGGCGCCCGCCCAGGTCCTGGATCGCCCGGAGGCGGGCGGCCAGCTCGCGAGTCTCGGCCCACAGCCGCCCGTTGGCGACCGCCGACGCGACCTGGTCGGCAAAGGCCCGGGCCAGCTCGAGCTCCTCGGCCGGCCAGGCCCGTTCGGTCGAGTGGTAGAGGGCCAGCACGCCGAGCGCCGAGTCGCCGAAGACGATCGGCACGAAGCACGACGTCCGGATCCCGTCACGCAGCTCGGCCGCCCGGATCACCGACGCGTCGGCACCCTCGCGGGGATCGCTGAGGACCTGGATCTGGCGCTCGCGGACGCAGCTGACCAGGGCGTCGTCATCGGCCAGGGTCGTGCGTGTCGTCGCCTCGCGCAGGCCTGGGCTCAGGCCGCGATGGGCCGCCAGCCGGAAGGGCTGGGCCAGGTCGGGGTCGTACAGCCACAGGGCGGCTCGGTCGGCACCGAACAGGGCCGATGACGCTTCGATGACGTCGGCCAGGATCGTGTCCAGGTCCATCCGGCCCGAGACCTCTCCGGCGATCCGGCGGAGCGCCTCGCCCCGTCCGCTGCCGTCCGGTCGGTCGTCGGTCGACGGCCCGCCACTCGATCCAGGATCAGGCGCAGCCCCCGGCGCGGGCAGGCGCACCTGTGTCCCGAGGCCGATCGATTCCCGACGGGCGACGAACCGCTCGACATCGCGGCGACGGACCCGGCGGTCGCCGCGGCGATTGATCCGGACGCTCGACAGACGGCCGCTGGAGCACCACGACCGAACGGTGTTGCGATGGACGCCTGCCATCCGGGCGGCCTCGGCCATCGTGATCAGGTCGCCGGACGCAGATCTGTCGAAAACAGGCGCCACCCGGGTCGGACCTCCACGACTCATGCCGGCGCTGCGGCTGCCGATGAAATGGAGCGCGCCCCCGAGCTCGCTGTGGACTCCGCGCTTCGATTGCACCGTACGCTTCGGTCCCGTGTGCATGAATAGCCCGGATGTACCGGTCGAGGGTAGACTCGACGCCGATGGCGAGGCGACGGCGACCCTTCCGCGAATCAACGACATTCCGGGTGCTGGTGGTGCTGTTCGTGCTGGGCTTCATCCTCCTGCTCGCCCTGCCGGCGGCCGGCTTCGCGACGCTGCCCAGCGCCACGCCCTTCAACGGCGGCGCGTCGCTCCTGCCCTGACGGCTCAGGCGGGCAGCAGCCCCGCGATCGAGTCGAGCACGACGTCGGCCAGCGGTTCGAGCTCCGAGCGCCGCCCGATGCCCGACAGGACCGCGACCCGCAGCTCCACGCCGGCGGCCGTGGCCATGGTCATGTCGGCGACCGAGTCACCGATCATCGCCGTCCGCCCGACGGCGACCCCCAGCGTGCGGCAGGCCGCCAGGATCGTGTCCGGCGCCGGCTTCGAGGGCAGCCCGTCGTCGGCGCAGACCAGCGCTTCGACGAACCCGTCGACGCCCAGGGCCTGCAGGGTGGCTTCGGTCGGCGCCCGATCGTCGGAGGTGACGACCGCGATTCGACAGCCCTTCGCCCGGAGTGACCCGAACAGGGCCGCCAGGTCGGCCAGGGGATGGGCCAGCAGGACCGGGTCGGGTGGCAGCCAGGCATCGTCGACCAGGCCGGCCGCGGCCGCCGGCGAGCGGCCCGTGGAACGGACCACGACATCGGTCGTCATCCGGCGCAGGTCGGCCATCGGCGTCGCGGCCAGCGGCGAACCGGGCCTCGTCCGGCGCAGCTTGGTGTCGTAGCCAATCCGCTGGTGGAGATCACTCCGGATCGGCTGCGCGAGGCTAGCCTCGAGGCGGTCGGCGAGGCTCTCGGCCCAGCCGCCCCACATCACGTCGAAATCGATCAGCGTGCCGTCCTTGTCGAAGACGACCAGCTCGATTCCCGAGAAGTCGATCGGGCCCGCCGGCCCGCTGGGACTCACGCCGCGTCCAGGTCCTCGGGCGCCGCCGCGGCCGCGACCGCCGCCTTGTCGAGGACGAGGCAGGCCTCCGGCGGGAACGAGATGGTGATGGCGGTGCCGCGATCGGGCACGGCCAGGTTCGGGTTGTTGAACGTGTCGAACGAGATCACGCCGCTGCCGTCGGTGAACTTCACCCGGACCCGGACGATCGAGCCCAGGAAGGTCACGTCGTCGACGACGCCATTCAGGCTGTTCAGGCCGTCCCTGGCACCGAGGGCGATGATCTCTGGTCGGAGGGCGACCGTGATCGC
>DATGGC010000407.1:0-15613 GCA_035308745.1 Candidatus Limnocylindrales bacterium
TCCTCGACGAGCCCACGACCGGCCTCGACCCGCAGGCCCGGGCGAACCTGTGGGACGAGGTGCGCAAGCTGCGCGACGGTGGCACGACGATCTTCCTGACCACCCACTACCTCGAGGAGGCCGACGTCCTGTGCGACCGGGTGGCGATCATCGACCACGGCACGATCGTGGCCGAGGGCACGCCGGCCGAGCTCAAGAAGGCGATCGCCGGTGACGTGATCACCCTGGGCATCGCCGAGCACGAACGGGTGTTGGCCCTGGTCCGGGCCGAGCCGTACGTGCGCGAGGCGAACGACGGCGACGAGGACGGCCTCGTCCGGTTGTACGTCGACGAAGGCGACCGGGCCCTGCCCCAGCTCCTGCGCCTGCTCGATGGCGCGGGGATCTCACCCCAGACGATTGCCCTCAGCCGGCCCAGCCTGGACGACGTGTTCCTGCGCAAGACCGGCCGCTCGCTCCGCGAAACCGCGGCCTGAAGGAGACCGACCGAATGAAAGTCGCACGCGATACCTGGCTGATCTTTGAGCGCTCGATGTTCCTGACCCTGCGCAACCCGGTCTGGATCATCGTCGGGCTGCTCCAGCCGTTCCTGTACCTGGTCCTCTTTGGGCCGCTCCTCAAGAGCATCGCCGAGAGTACCCCGGGCTTCCCGCCCGGCGGCGCGTTCAACATCTTCGTGCCTGGGCTGCTGATCCAGATCGCCCTGTTCGGGGCCGCGTTCGTCGGCTTCGGGCTGATCTCCGAGATGCGCAGCGGCGTCGTGGAGCGGATGCGGGTGACCCCGCTCAGCCGGTTCGCGATGCTCTTCGGACGAGCCCTGCGGGATGTCGTGATCCTCGACGTGCAGGCCCTGGTCCTGATCGTGCTCGCCATCCCGTTCGGGCTCAAGATCGACCCGGCCGGCCTGCTGGTGGCCCTCTCGCTCCTGTCGTTGATCGGCCTGACGATGGCGCCCCTGTCGTACACCCTGGCCCTGATCCTCAAGAGCGAGGATGCCCTGGCTCCGCTGGTGACCACCATCTCGCTGCCGCTGCTGCTCCTGTCGGGGATCCTGCTGCCCCTCACCCTGGCGCCCGACTGGCTGCAGACCCTGGCCAAGATCAACCCGCTGAGCCACGCCGTGGACGCCATCCGGGCGCTGTTCAACGGCCACTTCGGGGATCCCAGCGTGGGCTTCGGGGTCGCCCTGATGGCCGTCCTGGCGCTCCTCGCGCTGGGCGTCGCTTCGCGCACCTTCGGCCGCTCGGCGGCCTGATCGCAGCCTACAATCGGGCCATGACCGACCGACCGATCAAGGTCCTGATTGCCAAGCCCGGCCTCGACGGCCACGACCGCGGCGCGAAGGTCCTCGCCAGGGGCCTTCGCGACGAGGGATTCGAGGTCGTCTACACCGGCCTCCGCCAGACGCCCGAGATGGTCGCCACGGCTGCCCTCCAGGAGGACGTCGACATCGTCGGCCTCTCGATCCTGTCGGGCGCCCACATGACCCTCGTGCCCCGGATCTGCCAGCTCCTCCAGGCCGAGGGACTGACCGATGTCCTGGTCACCGTTGGCGGGATCATCCCCGACGACGACGTGCCGGCCCTCCAGGCGGCCGGCGTCGGGGCAGTCTTCGGGCCGGGCACCACGATCGCCGAGGTCGCCGAGTACTTCCGGGCGAACGCCCGACCGCGCGAGTAGCGTGGCTTCGCCGGCCGGCGTCGCCGCCGAGCTGTGCACCAGTGCCCTGGCCGGCAACCGCCGTTCGCTGGCCCGCCTGCTGACCGCCGTCGAGAACCGGACCCCGGTGGCCGAGGCCGCCCTGCGCGAGCTCTATCCCCGCGCCGGACGGGCCCACCTGATCGGGATCACCGGGCCGCCGGGCGCGGGCAAGAGCACCCTCGTCGCCGCCCTCGTGGGCGAGCTCCGGGCGGCCGGCCGGACCGTGGCGGTGGTGGCCGTCGATCCCTCCAGCCCGATCACCGGCGGGGCGATCCTGGGCGATCGGGTCCGGATGCAGGCCTACGCCGGCGACCGCGACGTGTTCATCCGCTCGATGGCGGCGCGCGGTCACGCCGGCGGGCTCGCCTCGACGACCGGGGCGGCGTGCGCGGTGCTCGATGCGGTCGGCTTCGAGATCGTGATGATCGAGACGGTGGGCACCGGCCAGAGCGAGGTCGAGGTGGCCGCCGCCGCCGATACGACGGTGGTCCTCGAGGCACCCGAGATGGGCGACGAGGTCCAGGCGATCAAGGCCGGCCTGCTCGAGGTGGCCGACCTCGTCGTGGTCAACAAGGGCGACCGGCCCGGCGCCCAGCGCACCGCGAGCCAGCTCCGGGCGATGCTCGGTGGGGGACGACGCGGTGTGCACGGTCCGCCGGTCCTGATCACGACCGCCGCGACGGGTGCCGGCGTGCCCGAGCTGCTGGCCGCGATCGATCGCCGGCGCGCCGAGGGCGCCCTCAGCCCCCAGGGTACGACGCGCCTGGCCCGGGCCGAGGCCGAGGTCCGCGGCGCCCTCGCCGACCGGATCGGCCGCCGCCTGGACGAGCCTGCAGTCGCTGCCGCGCGGGATGCCGCCGTCCGCGAAGTCGCAGCCCATCGAACGGATCCGTATACCGCCGCCGACGCACTCCTCGCGGACCTGATCGGCGTCGACGCAGGGAGTGGCCGATGACGATCGAGCGAGTCTTCATGGCGGGCGCCGGGCTGATGGGCCACGGGATTGCCCAGGTGCATGCCGTGATCGGCAAGGATGTGACCCTCTATGAGCCCGATCTGGGGCGGGCCGTCGCCGGGCGCGATCGGATCGCGGGCAACCTGGAGCGTTCGGTCGCCAAGGGCCAGCTCGATGGGGCCGCACGCGATGCGGCCCTCGCCCGGATCACGCCGACGAACCGGCTTGCCGACGTTGCCGACGCGGATCTCGTGATCGAGGCCGTCTTCGAGGACATCGACGTCAAGCGGACGCTCTGGTCCCAGATCGACGAATTGGCCGCGGCGCAGGCGATCTTTGCCTCGAATACGAGCTCGATCGCGATCGCCGACCTGGCGCAGGCGGTGGGGGCGGCGCGCCGGTCTCAGTTCGTGGGAATGCATTTCTTCAGCCCGGTCCCCGTCATGCGGCTGGTCGAACTGATCCGGTCGAGCGCCACGTCGGACGCGACCGAGGCGGCCATCCGCGGCCTGGTCGCCGAGCTCGAGGCGCACGGTCGCGAGCGGGATGGGGCCAAGCCGTGGGTGATGATCGTCTCGGCCGACCGGCCGGGGTTCATCGTCAACCGGATCCTGATGCCGTTCCTGGCCGAGGCGATCCGGGCCCTGGGGGAGGGCCTCGGGACGGCCGACGACATTGATACCGGTGCGAAGCGCGGCCTGAACCATCCGATGGGCCCGCTC
Source organism: Candidatus Limnocylindrales bacterium (assembly GCA_035308745.1). GTDB lineage: Bacteria > Chloroflexota > Limnocylindria > Limnocylindrales > CSP1-4 > Palsa-1033. Next base: position 3,379 of record DATGGC010000407.1, read on the forward strand.
GAGCTGGCCGATTTCATCGGCCTCGACGTCTGTCTCGGCGTGATGCGCGTCCTGCACGCGGGTCTGGGTGACGAGCGCTTCGCCCCGCCGCGGATGCTCGAGGAGCTCGTCGCGGCCGGCCACCTCGGCCAGAAGACCGGCCGCGGGTTCCACACCTATCCGCGCTGAAGCGCCGAATCGGGCCGCTTTCGGCCCGGGTCATTGACAAATTCCATCCCGAGCCGCGGTATGGTCGAGTCCGCCGGGACACGACGACCGAACCGTCGGTCGAGCCGCTCTCCACGCACGGAATTCTGGCCCAGGTGGGTCCAGTGGCCTGATTCGGGCCGAGACTTGACCATAACGCCTCTCCCGGCGGAATTTGGCAGCCGACAGGTCGGTGGCGGCGCACGCGACAGGATCTCCGGCCGCGACGCCGTTCCGGATCGGGGCCCGGTGTAGATTCGGACCCATGACCCAGATCGAAACCGGCCGCGACGGCGGCGTCTTCATCGTCAGCGCCGCGCGCACCCCGATCGGCAAGTTCGGCGGGGCGCTGAGCGCCGTTCCCCCGACCGAGCTGGGCGGCGTGGCGATTCGCGCCGCGCTGGAGCGGGCCGGCCTGCCCGACGGCACGCCGATCGACGAGGTGCTGATGGGCGAGGTGCTCCAGGCCGGCGTCGGCCAGGCCCCGGCCCGCCAGGCGGCCATCGCCGGCGGCCTGCCCGACACGACCAGCGCGACGACGATCAACCGGGTCTGCGGCTCGGGCCTCAAGGCGATCATGCTGGCCGCCGCCGAGATCCGGGCGGGCGACGCGAGCGTCGCGATCGCCGGCGGGATGGAGAGCATGAACTCGGCGCCATACCTCCTGCCCGGCGCCCGCTTCGGCTATCGCCTGGGCAACGGCGCGCTCGTCGATTCGACCGTCCACGACGGCCTGTGGTGCGCCTTCGAGGACTGCCACATGGGGACCCACGCCGAGCGGGTCGCCATCCGCGACGTGGTCAGCCGCGCGGACCAGGACGCCTTTGCCCTGGCCAGCCACCAGAAGGCGATCGCCGCGATCGACGCGGGGCGGTTCGACGCGGAGCTCGCGCCGGTCACGGTCCGCGACGCGAAGGGCCGCGAAACCGTCGTGAGCGTCGACGAGGGACCGCGGCGCGACTCCACGATCGAGGCGCTAGCCCGGCTCAAGCCCGCGTTCGCCCTGCCCGACGGTGAGGACCGCGGCGCGGCGACGGAGGGCACCGTCACCGCCGGCAACGCACCCGGGATCACCGACGGCGCGGCGGCGACCGTCGTCGCCAGCGAGCGCGAGGTGGAGCGCCTGGGCCTCAAGCCGCTGGCCCGGATCATCGGCTACAGCCAGGCCGAGATCGCCCCGAAGTGGCTCTTCCTGGCGCCCGTCACCGGCGTCCGCCGGTTGCTCGAGCGGATCGAGATGCCGCTCGAGGCGTTCGACCTGATCGAGATCAACGAGGCCTTCGCCGCCCAGACCCTGGCCGACGGCCGCGAGCTGGGCTTCGACTGGTCGAAGGTCAACGTGAACGGGGGAGCGATCGCCCTGGGCCATCCGATCGGGGCGAGCGGCGCCCGGATCGTGGCCACCCTGCTCCACGAGCTGGATCGACGCCAGGGCCGCTATGGCCTCGCCACGCTCTGCCTGGGCGGCGGTGGCTCGGTGGCGATGGCGTTCGAGCGGGTCTCCCGATGACGACGACCGAGGAGACCGCGATCGACGCCCCAACCTATCAGCTGTTCATCGCCGGCGAGTGGGTCGAGGGCGGCAGCGGCGAGACGTTCGAGAGCCGCAACCCGGCCGACACCCGGGACGTGATTGGTCGCTTCCAGTCGGGCAGCGCGGCCGACGTTGCCCGGGCGATCCGGGCCGCCGAGACGGCCGGCCTGCGCTGGCGCCGGACGCCGGCCCCCAAGCGGGGCGAGATCCTGTATCGCTTCGGGGCCCTGATGGCCGAGCACAAGGAGCGCCTGGCCCGGGCGATGACCCGCGAGATGGGCAAGGTCCTGACCGAGGCCCGGGGCGATGTCCAGGAGGGCATCGACATCGCATTCCTGATGGCTGGCGAGGGTCGCCGCCTGTTCGGCGACACGACGCCTTCGGAGCTGCCCGACAAGTGGGCGATGTCGATCCGCGAGCCGATCGGGGTCGCCGGGATCATCACCCCCTGGAACTTCCCGATGGCGATCCCGTGCTGGAAGATGATGCCGGCCCTGGTCAGCGGCAACACCGTCGTCTTCAAGCCGTCGAGCGACACGCCCCATTGCGCGACGCTGCTGGTCGAGCTGATGGCCGAGGCCGGCTTCCCGGCCGGCACCGTGAACCTCGTCACCGGCCCAGGAGCCGACGTTGGTGACGCGATCGTCAACAGCCCGGACGTGCCGGTGATCAGCTTCACTGGCAACACCGAGACGGGGCGGCGCCTGGCGACCCAGGCCGCGACCCGGCTCAAGCGGGTCAGCCTCGAGCTCGGCGGCAAGAACGGGATCGTGGTGATGGGCGATGCGGATCTCGACCTGGCCACTGACGGGATCCTGTGGTCGGCCTTCGGGACGACCGGCCAGCGCTGTACCGCGGCCAGCCGGGTGATCGTCGAGCGGCCGGTCGTGGACCAGCTCCTCGAGCGCCTCGAGCGGCGGGCGACCAAGCTGCGCCTGGGCTCCGGCCTCGATGCCACCACGGATGTCGGGCCGCTGGTCAACGCCGGCGCGCTCCAGAAAGTCACCGGCTACATCGACGTCGGCCGGCGCGACGGCGAGCTGGTCACCGGCGGGCAGCGGGCGACCGGCGCCGGCCTCGAGCATGGCCACTTCTTCGAGCCGACAATCTTCTCGGGCGTCGCGCCGATGGATCGGATCGCCCAGGAGGAGATCTTCGGGCCGGTCCTGTCGGTGATCGCAGTCGACGACTACCAGGGCGCGGTGACAGCCCTCAACCAGATCCGCTACGGCCTGTCATCGGCGATCTTCACCCGCGACGCGAACACCGCGTTCCGGGCGATGCGCGACTTCGAGACCGGGATCGTGTACATCAACGCGGGCACGATCGGAGCCGAGACGCATCTGCCGTTCGGGGGCACGAAGGAGACCGGCAACGGCCATCGCGAGGCCGGCCACGCCGCGCTCGACACGTACACGGAGTGGAAGTCGATCTACGTCGACTTCTCGGGCCGCCTCCAGCGCGCCCAGATCGACAACCAGCCCGAGTAGCCGCGGTCAGGGCGCTTGATCAGCGACCGGATTCCTGGGACGGCGCCACGACGGTCGATTCGTCGGCGCCCGGGGCAGTCGAGGCCGGGACCGACGGCGGACTGATCGCCGAGCTGTGCGCGGGGAGCCGGGGCGCGGCCGGTGCGGCGTCCGGGTCGATCTTCAGCGAGCTGACCCCGAACTTGTCGGCCAGGAAGCGGCCGTTGGCGAGGAGTGCGTCGGAATCGTGGCGGGCCATGTCGTCGGCGACGCTCGCCAGGCGCTGGTCCATCAGGTCGAGCTGGCCGAGGAGGACGTCGTGGGGCGTCCGGCCGTCGGCGATCGGCCGTTGCTCGGCCACCTGGCGAGGCAGCTTCAGATAGGTCTGGAAGGCATCCGGCAGGTAGGCCAGGGCCGTCTGGCGGATGAGGTAGACGTTCGGGTCGGCCGTATCGCCCTCGGCGCCCTGGGCCGGCAGCGTGCGCAGGATCGAAGCCTGGATCCTGACAACCTTGGCGATCAGGTCGGCGGCCACCTGGCCCTGGAGGCTGCGGATCAGGTGGTCGAGGCCGTCCCGGACCTGGGCCGAGTCGGCCGCCGCCCCGAGCTGGATCATGAGCTCGCCCTCCCCGGGCACCAGCAGGACGCCGATCAGGTAGAGGCCGATCGTGATGGGCAGCCACAGGAAGCCGCCCAGCAGGCCGACGAAGTGGAGGGCCAGGCCGACCAGGGCGAGGACGCAGCCGACGATGTTCCGCCGGGAGTAGAGGTAGGCCTCGACCTGGCGGCGTCTCACTGGTAGCCCCGGATCTGCTTGAAGATCGCCTCGAGCGACGAGGTCGTCGCATCGAACAGGGTGCCGCCGGTCTCGGTCGCAATCGAGGTCATCGCGTCCTTGCTGCCGTCGCCGAAGAGGACCGGATAGACATGGACCGCCTGGACGGCCGGCGGCAGATTCGCGTAGTCGCGGGCGAACTGATCGGAGGCTACACCGGCGTTGTTCTCACCGTCGGTCATCAGGACGATGGAGTACAACCGGTTGGGGTCGCTGGCCTGGTCCTTGCCAACATCGCCATAGGCCTGTTCGAGCGCCGAGTAGATGGCCGTGCTGTCGTACGTCTGGAGGCCGTCGACGTAGCTCCGGATCGCGGTCATGTCGGGGCCGTTCGGATCGGTGTCGTCGATCGTGAACTCCCGGTCGTCCTCGACATGCGAGGCGAAGGTGATGATCGTCACCTGCTCCCGGGCGTGGAAGCTGGCAAAGCCCCCGGTCAGGGTCGTATCGAGTCCGGTCAGGTTCTCCATGGCGGTCTTCAGGTTGTCGAGCCGGTCGCCGGTCATCGAGCCGGACAGGTCGAGGACGAAGATGGCCGTGGCCGGCTTGCGCTCCTCGTCGAGGTAGGCCGTGATCAGGGCGTTGATCGTGTCGAGCTTGGCCGGGAAGGGCAGCTCGATCTCGGTCTGGGTGGGGAAGCGCGAATCGAGGGCGATCCCGGGCACGGCCGGCCGGCGGGCCGTGGTGGCCATGATCTTCTTCTGGACATCGGGCGAGCGCAGATAGGCCACGACCTTGTCGTAGGCATCGCGCTTGGCCGCATTCAGCAGGATGAACGGATAGTCGGCGGTGACGATGCCCTCCTTGGGGTAGATCAGGGTCAGTGGCTCGTGCAGCTGGCCGCCGGCGTTGAGGCTCATCAGGACCGACTCGTAGTTGACGATGCCATCGACGCTGTCCTGGCTCCGGACGTACGAGTCGGCCAGGAAGCCGGAGCTGCCCGCAGTCAGGGTCTGGCCCTTGAAGAAATCGGCCAGGGCGGCCTTGTCGATCGTCCCGGTGTCGATCGAATCGGAGCTGCCCGAGAGCGCCGACGCCACGCCGACGAGGGCGACCAGGCCGCTGTTTGACGCGGCCGGATTGGTCATCGCGAAGTGGAACGAGCCGTCGGCGGCCTTGGCCTCGATGTCCTTCCAGGTCACGTTCGGATTGTTGGTCCAGCCGAACCGGTCGGCGACGCTCTTCTTCACCCCGATGATCACCGGGCTGAGCATGATCTGCTGCTGGGCCACGATCCGGTTGCCGGCCCCCGGCAGGAGGGCCAGGTAGTGGCCGCTGCTGAACCAGGCGGCGTCGGTGGGGCTGCCGGCGGCGATCGCCTGGGCCCCGTCGAGCGAACCTGAATAGGTCATCACGAGGCTGACCCCGGTCGCCGCCTTGATGTCGGGCAGCAGCGGCTCGATGTCCTTGACCTCTGAGCCGGCCAGGACCGCCAGCGTGTTCGGGTCGTTGAGGTCCGTGCTCAGCGAGTTGTCGGCACAGCCGATCAACAGGCTGGGCAGGACGATCGCCAGAGCGGCCAGGGCGAGCCGGCCGAGCCCCCGGGTCATCGGCTCAGCCGCCCGACGCGTTCGGGCTGTCAAGGTTGGCGTCCTGGCCTTCGTTGGAGCGCGCCCGGTCGAGATAGGCCTGCGACTTGGTGATCTCGGCCGAGAGGGCGGTAACCGTCTTCTGCATCGTGTCGAGGGCCGCAACCTTGAACGTGTCGATCTCGTCCATCGTGGCGTAGATGTTGTTGAAGGCGGCCTGCAGCTTGGCCAGGTCGACCGTGGCCGAGGCCGCCTGCTCGTTGATCGCGCCCGACTGCTGGTGGAGGAGCTCGGACGTGGATTGGATCAGGTTCGAGGTGGTCGTGTTGAGGGCCGTGATCTGGTCCAGGACCAGCTTCTGGTCGGACAGCGCCTGGGCCACGATCACGGCCGTGCGCAGGGCCGAGATGGTCGTCGTCGAGGCCCGCTGGACGCCCTTGATCAGCTCCAGGTTGTTGCGCCGGATGACGTCCAGGGCCAGGTAGCCCTGGACGCTGACCGCGAGCTGGGTCAGCAGGTCCTGGTTCTTCTGGCGGACGTAGAAGAGCATGTCCTCGTTGAGGACCTTGGCCCGCTCCGGATCGGTCGACTGGATCGACGCGATCCGGGCCGACAGGGCGGTGTCGAGCGCCTGGGCCAGGTAGGAATACTGGCGCAGCCGGGTCATCACGCCCCACAGGTTGACCTTCTCCTGGTCGATCGAGGCGTTGTCCTGCTGGAGCTCGTCCTGGCCGTGATAGAGCGCCGTGATGATGCCGTCAAGCTGGTGCTGGCTCGAGCGGTACTTCTCGAAGTAGTCCTCGAGCTTGTTGCCCGCCCCGAACGGCAGGAGGCCGAGCAGCTTGTGCGGGCTGAGCAGGTCGCCCTGCTTGGAGGGGTCGAGGTCCTCGACCTCGCGGCGCAGCGAGAGGAGCGACTTGCTGACCGACGACGTGTCGGTCAGGCCGCCGTTCTGCATCGCCGCCAGGGGCTTGTCGAGGAGTCGATTCGAGACGGCCGCCGAGGCCCGAATGTCCTCGTCGCCGAGCTTGCTGACGTCCTGGACCTTGTCGGTGAACGCCTGGCTGTGGACGTCGAGGCTCGAGACCGCCGTCACGTAGCCGCTGACCATGGCATCGAGCTTGGCCTTGTCGGCGGGGTTGATGGGCACCTCGCTCGTCGCCTCGGCGGGTGCGATCGCGGCAATGGGCGCCGGGGCGTCGAGCACGAGCGAGCCCGTTGCGGCGATCGAGTCCTCCTGGGCGTCGGACGGCTCCGGGGCCGTCGCGACGGGCGGCGGAGCCGGGACGGGAAGCTCGAACGAACTGTTGTCGGTCATCGTGGCGCTCCTTGGGCTGAGTGGCTCACGGCGAGGCCGCCGGCGGACTGCTGGGCGGTGGATTGGTCGTCGGCAGGCTGTCGGATGCGGCAGGTGAGGGCAGGCCGACGTCGTAGTCGGCCTCGATCCGGGTGATCATCGCCTCGAGGGTCTCGTAGGTGGGCGGATCGATCACGTCGATGAGGGTATTGGGAACATCCAGCTGGTGGTCGGCGACGAGCTTGGCAAAGGCCGCCGTGTCGGTCGTTCGGAAGCCGTACTCGGTCGCCAGCTGCCGGATCTCGGGGTCGCTGGACAGGAACTCACCGAGGCGGATGCCGTTGGCATTCAAGCCGACGAAGGTGTGCTTGGAGAGGATCGTGGGGTCCGGGTAGACCAGCTCCATGTCCGCGGTGATGCTGCCATCGGCCGCCGCTGCTCGCTGAATGAACTGGCCCTCGTAGATCATCACCAGGGGGCTCTTGCCCATGCCCTGGACGAGGTAGTCGTCGAACGGCTCCTCCGAGCTGCTGGCCACGAAGCCCTGGCGCAGGAAGATCGGGGCCAGCCCGTCGACCAGGCCGGTCACGCCGGCGTCGTTCTGGACGATGTTGTCGCCGTTCGCGACGTACGAGGTGAGGGCCAGGTACATCGCCGCGGAATTCGAGGTCCGGACGTCCGTCGAGGTGATCAGGATGCTCTTGTTGACCACGTAGGTCGTGTTCCCCGGCAGGTCCTTCCAGCGCGTGTTCTGGCTGACCAGCTTCAGGTAGGCCGTCATGTCGAACGTGTTCAGGCCGCCCGCCGAATGGATGACGCCGGCGTTCGCGAGCAGGGCGACGATCGGCTTCCAGGTGGCGATTGCCATCGGTGTGTAGAACGGCACGAATGCCTGTGAGCCGGGGTGGTCGGTCCGGATCTTGTCGCCTGCCGGGGCTCCGGCCGGAAACGCGAAGTCGTCCTTGCTCAGATCAGCCTCGGCAATCTGGCGCGAACCGGCGGTCGAGACCTTGACAATGAAGCCGCCCCGCTTCAGGGCGGCATTGACCCGGTCGTCGGCGAAGAACGGTGCCTTCTCCGACCCGATCAGCCCGACCAGCGTGACCGGTGCCGGACCCAGGCTGCTCTGGATGGAGGAGATGATCCCGAATCCGACCCCGACGATGAGGATCACGGCCAGTACGATCGCGGCGATTCGACGCGGGCTGGAGGTCATGCCTTGCGACTCACGCCACAAGCCTAGCGCCTGAACCAACTCCACCAACGACCGAATTCTGTTAACACGGGGGCCGCTCCGGGGAGATCGGCCACGGCGATGGGGTATCCTTCGCCCGGGCCGGTAGCTCAACGGCAGAGCAACTGACTCTTAATCAGTTGGTTGGGGGTTCGAATCCCCCCCGGCTCACCACTGTGCAGCCCACGTCTGACCCGTCGGAGGCGACTCCGACGGGTTGTTCGTGCGCGCAGCGCGAGGCGGCCAGGCTGCCTCTGGACCGCCGCGGCCGCGGCCCGTATTGTCATGGCCTGCGCTACGCCGAACATGGCGATCGGCCCCGACGTAGCAGCCTCGGGCCTCTGGGAACAGGCCCCGGACAGCAGATCAGCGCCGACGGTCGGGTCGCTCCTCACCGTCGGCGCTGGGTTCCTCTCGGTCCGGAGCATGACGGTCCGTAATGACAGCCCGTCCCCGTTGACTGAACACTGCGTCGTCTCGGCTGCCGGAGATGCCGGTTCCGAGCTCGTCCAGTCGAAATCTGTCTTCGTTCCTCGAGCAGCAGACGCGGTCGTGACCAACTCACGTCGTGAACCCTGGTCGACCAGGAACGATCGGTCCCGGGGAGATCAAGTCGGTCAATCCGTTGGGCCGCTGGAGCGCTCGTGCCGAGCGCGTCCTGGGGGCGGGATCCTGCCCTGCTGGTTCGTCCGGTGAAGGACGTCTGGGCCTCTGGGGGGTAACAGACCAGCTCACCCAGCGACAGTGCGGCAGGTTCCCGCCACCCACCTTCCACGCGCACCACCGCGCGGTTCCACGCTCATGACGCGTCGTAATGACGATCCATGCGTGACGGCGTGACCATGCCCGAGCACCGAACTCGCGCCGAGCCGGCGATTCGGCGATCACGAATGGCGGTGGCACCAGGGGGACGCAGTGATTCGATCTGTATCCCGGTCCGATGGGCCGGGCAGCCGCGGCGACGGTCGGATGACCGGTCGCGGGAACGAATGGGTGGTGGCCAGCGGCCCCGGAGTCCGGCTAGGCTGGGGCCACAACCGAAAACCCGCCGGCACCTCAATGCGAGGCAAGTGCAACAGCGCCGAGTGGGCACGCAACCCCTCACGTGATGAACGTTTCTCGTCGCGTGGGGGCGAGCGGACCCCTCGGTTCGACCAACTTTGCTGCCGGGGGACGGGATCCAGTGACATTTCCAGAACGTCGATCACAGTCCGGGCCTGGCGCCGGGATCCGCGTCGTTCCATCGGCCCGGGCCCTGCCGACGATGGGTCTCGGTCGCTACGACCGCCTGAGCCGCTACGCCGATGGGCGGGCCTACATCGCGGGCAAGGTCTCCCGGGCCACCCTGACGACTTGTGGCTTCTGCTTCCGCTCATTCGAACAGACGGAGATCGTGGTGGGTGCCTTCGGCCCCGCGGCCAGGATCTGCTCATCGTGCGCCCTCGAGGCGACCGCGGTGTTCGAGGCGTCGTGAGCTTCCCGGGGACGCCGGCCGGAGCACGGTCGTGACCGACCCAGCCCGGCGGCCAACCGCGGTCATCCTGACGTTCCAGCGCGCGACCCATACCCAGAACACCGTGATGGTCGCCCTCCTGAACGACGACGAGGTGGCCCAGGTCGGCGATCTGCTGTCCGATGAGGGGTTTGCCGACGGCCAGCACGTCTTCGGCCGGACGGGGCCACTCGAAGGAATCGACGCCGTCCGGGCCCAGGTGGCCGAGACGATTCGCCAGGCCCGCCGGAATGGGCTCGCTCCCAATGGCCGGGCCGCTCGAGCGGGCTGATCCCCTAGCCGTGCCCGAGCCGGACAAGCGCGGCGAGATGCTCCTGATCGTGATCGACCGCCAGGGCCAGCAGGCCACCGACGTCGAGTCGGCCGAGGGTGGCGTGCCGGCCTGAGCGCCGCCAGCCGTCCTCGTCAAGGCCGGCAACCCAATCGAGCGTCCCCAGGCGTGCAGCGGCGAACCGAAGGAGCGAATCGGCGAGGCTCTCACCCAGGCCGGCCTCGGCCGGAGCCGGCTCGACCCACTCCCACTCGGGCGAACTGACCTCGGCGAGATCGAACAGTCGAGGCTGGAAGACCTCGGTCTCGACGGCGACGAGGTGGAGCACGATCTGCTGGGCGGTCCACTCGCCCGGGATCGGCGTCGCCTGTGCGGCGACCTCGGCGGCGCGCCGGATCCGCGCCGGGCCACTGATCAATCGGCGGGCCAGTCCGCGTCGCCGCAGCCGCTCGGGGTCAGTCGCCACGCCGTTCCGAGGTCGGAAGATGGCGCAACCGAAAGCGCTGCTTGCCCGCCAGGACTCCCGGCCCGTCCAGGAACTGGATCCAGTGCTCGGGTCGATCGAGCTCGATCGCAAGATGTCGGGCAAACGGCAGTCCGCCGGTGCGCAAGCTCGGTCCCGAGGCCGCGAGCGTCGCCCGCAGGCGTGCCTCGATGAAGATCCGGACGCCCTCGATCGGGGCGAGCTCGATGAAGTCGCCGGCGGGCGTGCCCGGCCGGAACTGGCAGGTCAGGTCGCTGATCACCAGGCTGCACCGCCGGCTGGCGAAATAGTCGATCACCAGAACCCGGCCCGCGGCCAGCTGCCCAAATGAAGCGCGCAACCGTGGATCGAGGCCGATGGCGATCGAGGACCGGGGAATCACTGATTCGTTGGCGTCGTCCATGTCAGCCTCAGCATCCCACGCAGGTCGAGATCCGGCATGGTGGACCGTGAACCCGCTACGACCCGGCGCAGGTCAGGAGATGGGCCTGCGCCTTGACCTCCAGGACATGCAGGGCCGCGTTGTCGACCAGCGTCCGGAACGCAGGGTCGGTGCTCGTCCGGGCGGTGATCGCGACGGCCATGGCGATCGCCGGTCCGGCCGTCTTGGAGATGACCATCTCGCCACCGGCCGAGATGAAGTCGATCGCCCGTGTTGCCGGCGGGATGCTCGCCACCGCGACCGTGGCGCCCAGGTCGTCGGACATCACCAGCCCGCCGAAGCCCAGGTTCTTGCGCAGCAGGGTTCCGATGACGATCGGCGAGAACGCGGCGAGCGTGCTCGGGTCGATCTTCGTGTAGGTCGCCAGGGCGACCATCACGATCGGCACCTTGGCCCCGATCACCGTCCGGAACGCCCCCAGGTTCGGGTCCGTCAGGGTGGTCTTCGAATCGATCACGCCGGCCACATCGTCGGTGTTGCCGGTGACCCGGCCCAGGCCCGGGAAGTGCTTGGCGACGGTCAGGATGCCGGCCGAGGCCATGCCGACGACGAATGCGGCGGCGTGGCTGCCGACGGCCGCCGGCGTCGAGCCGTACTCCCGCTGGAGGACCCCGATCGGCTGGTTCGAGGACGTATTGGCTGCCGGCACGACATCCGAGACCGGGGCGAAGTCCAGGTTGATCCCGGCGGCCTTGAGCTGATTGCCCCACGTCTTCGCGTCGGCCTGGAGGGTGGAGGCCGAGAGGTTGCCCTGGTCCACGGCCGTCGGGATCCGGCTGAAGCCGGGGCCCCTGAGGGCCTGGACCAGGCCGCCCTCCTGGTTGGCCGCGACGAACAGGCCGACCTTTCCGCCGGCCGGCCCGGCGGCCGGGGCGAGGGCCTGGGTCGCGTCGGCGACCGAGCGGATCGCGACGGCCCCGGCCTGGCTCGTCGCGGTGAACCAGACCGAGCCGATATGGTCGATGACGATCGCGTTCTGCTCGGCCACGCCCAGCTGGTCGTTGGCCAGCCCCAGCAGGAAGAGCTGGCCGACCCGCTCGCCCTCGTTCATCCCTTGGAGCGTTTGGGCGGCGCAGGACGGCGGGCCGGAGGCCGTCGCGCCGGGCGTGGGCGACGCGAGGGCCGTCGAGCCGGGTGGGGTCGCCGTCGGAGCAGGGGAGCAGCCGGCGACCAGGAGCAGGACGGCGGCCAGGGCAAGCCGCGAGCGAATCGTGGGGATCACCTCCGGGAGACGAGTGGCGCCAGAGGATTGTCTCGCGGCGGCGTCCGGCCGGCGCTGGATCCCGGGTTCGAGCGCCGGACCGGGTATCCTCGGGGCGTTCCGAGCAGCCCCGGTACCGTGCCCGATCACGCGTCCGACCAGGAGACTCCGATGACCGGCCCGACCACTGCCCCGGCGCCCGATGTGCCGCTCGAATTTCCGATCCGGATCCAGGCCAAC
>DATGGC010000408.1:0-5872 GCA_035308745.1 Candidatus Limnocylindrales bacterium
GCCTCGACGAACTGGCTGTTGTACAGGTCGTAGTAGAAGCCGCGGGCGGCCAGCAGGGCCTCGTGGGTGCCCTGCTCGATGATGTGGCCGTGGTCCATGACCAGGATCGTGTCGGCGTCGCGGATCGTGGACAGGCGGTGGGCAATCACGAACGTGGTCCGGCCCTTCATCAGGCGGGCCATCGCCCGCTGGATGAGGACCTCGGTGCGGGTGTCGACCGAGCTCGTGGCCTCGTCGAGGATCAGGATCGGCGGATCGGCCAGGAACGCCCGGGCAATCGTCAGGAGCTGCTTCTCGCCGGCCGACACGTTGGTCGCGTCGTCGTCGATGACCGTCTCGTAGCCGCCGGGCAGGGTGCGCACGAAGTGGTCGACGTGGGCGGCCTCGGCGGCTGCCTCGATCTCGGCCTCGGTCGCGTCTTCCTTGCCGTAGCCGATGTTCTCGCTGATGGTGCCGTGGAACAGCCAGGTGTCCTGAAGGACCATCCCGAAGGTCTGGCGCAGGTTGTCCCGGGTGGTGGCCCGCGTGTCGATGCCCTCGACGGTGATTCGGCCGCCATCGATCTCGTAGAAGCGCATCAGCAGGTTGACCAGGGTCGTCTTGCCGGCGCCGGTCGGGCCGACGATGGCGATCGTCTGGCCTGCCTTGACATCAAGGTTGAGGTCGTCGATCAGGGGCTTGTCGGGCTCGTAGCGGAACGACACGTCCTCGAACGTGACAGCTCCCTGGGCGTGCTCAATGAGCTCCGGGTGGACCGGGTCACGGATCTCCTCGGGCTCGTCGAGCAGCTCGAAGATCCGCTCGGCGGACGCGGCCGCCGACTGGAGGACGTTGGCGATGCTCGCCGTCTGGACGATCGGGAAGGTGAACTGGCGGGAGTACTGGATGAAGGCGACGACGTCGCCCAGTGACAGCTGGCCGGAGGCAACCTGCAGGCCGCCGATCACGGCGATCGCGACGTAGTTCAGGTTGGCGATGAAGTTCATCGAGGGCTGGATGATCCCGGAGATGAACTGGGCCCGGTAGCTGGCGTCATACAGCTTGGCGTTCTCGGCATCGAAGCGGGCGATCGCCTCTTCCTGGCGGCCGAAGACCTTGACGATCGCGTGCCCGGTGTGCATCTCCTCGACCTGCCCGTTGAGGGCGCCGGTCGAGGCCCACTGGCGGGCGAACTGCTTCTGGGAGCGGCCCGCGATGAGGACCGTGACCACGATCGAGATGGGCACGGCCAGGAGCGACACGAAGGCCAGCAAGGGGCTGATCAGGAGCATCATCACCAGCACGCCGATGACCGTCAGCAGGGCCGTGATCAGCTGGGTCAGGCTCTGCTGGAGGGTCTGCCCGATGTTGTCGATGTCGTTGGTCACCCGGCTCAGGATGTCGCCCCGGGGGTGGCCGTCGAAGTACTTGAGCGGCAGCCGGCCGAGCTTCTCGTCGACGTCCCGGCGCAGCCGGTAGACGGTCCGCTGGGTGACCCCGGCCATGATGTAGGCCTGCATCCAGCTGAACGCCGAGCTCAGCAGGTAGACCCCCGTCAGCAGCAGCAGGATCCCGCCCAGCGCCCCGAAGTCGATCCCGACGCCGGGGGTCAGGGTCAGGCTGGCGAGCATGTCGGCCAGCTGGCCCTTGCCTGCAGCACGCAGCCCGGCCACGGCCTGGGCCTGGGTGACGCCGACCGGCAGCTGCTTGCTGATCGCGCCCTGGAAGATCGTGTTGGTCGCGTCGCCCAGGATCTTGGGCCCGATCACGGCAAAGGTGACACTGATGATCGCGAGCACGAAGACGAGGGCGATCAGGGGCGCCTCGGGACGCAGCCGCGCGAGCAGCCGGCCGAAGGCGACCTTGAAGTTCTTGGACTTCTCGGCGGGCATGCCGCCCATCATTCCGCCCGGGCCCATGCCCCGGCGCATCGGCGGCCGGCCGCCCGAGCCCATGCCGGCGCCCGCCGGCGGTCCGCTCGGTGCGGGAGCCCCGCCGCCTGGTCGCCCGCTCATGCGACGGCCTCCGCTTCGGAGAGCTGGGAGTAGACGATCTCGCGGTACGTCTCGTTGGACTCGAGCAGCTCGGTGTGGGTGCCGCTGCCAACGATCCGACCGGCGTCAAGGACGATGATCCGGTCGGCCTTCATGATCGTGCCGACCCGCTGGGCGACGATGATCACGGTCGCGTCACCAAGGTCCTTGCTGAGGGCCGCCCGGAGGCGGGCATCGGTGCTGAAGTCGAGCGCCGAGAAGCTGTCGTCGAAGATGTAGATCTCGGCCCGCTTGACGAGTGCCCGGGCGATCGCCAGGCGTTGGCGCTGGCCACCGGACAGGTTCGAGCCGCCCTGGGTCACCGGGGCCTCGAGGCCGCCGTCCATGGCCTCCACGAAGTCCTTGCCCTGGGCGATCTCGAGGGCATGCCATAGCTCCTCGTCGGTTGCCGCCTCATCGCCGTAGCGCAGGTTGCTGGCGACCGTGCCGCTGAACAGGAATGCCTTCTGGGAGATCATCCCGAGCCGGCTCCAGACGTCGGTCTGGCGCATCTGGCGGACATCGACACCGTCGATCAGGACGCTGCCCCTCGTCGCGTCATAGAAGCGCGGGATCAGGTTCACCAGGGTCGACTTGCCGCTGCCGGTGCTGCCCACGATCGCCGTCGTCTGGCCCGGCCGGGCCTCGAACGTGATCCCGAACAGGACCGGGTGCTCGGCACCCGGATAGCCGAACTCCACGTCCCGGAACTCGACCAGGCCGGGGTGCTCGGAGGGCGCCGGGCTGATCGGATTCTCCGGGTCGCGGACGGACAGCTCCTGCTGGAGGACCTCCTGGATCCGGCCGGCCGAGACGGCGGCGCGGGGCACGAAGACGAACATGATCACGGCCATCAGGACCGCGAACAGGATCTGCATCAGGTACTGGAGGAACGCGGTCAGGTTGCCGATTGGCATGTCGCCGCTGTTGACCCGGGCGGCGCCGAACCACATCACTGCGACGAGCGACAGGTTCACGATCCCGGTCATCACCGGGATCATCAGGGCGAACAGGCGGTTGACCCGGATCGCGGTGCTGAACAGGTCCTTGTTGGCCACATCGAAGCGGGCTTCCTCGACGTCGGTCCGGACGAAGGCCCGGATGACGCGCACGCCGGACAACGTCTCGCGCATGACCTGGTTGATCCGGTCGAGCTTGGTCTGCATCGCCCGGAAGAGCGGGATCGCCCGCGACATCACCAGCCCGATGACCAGGGCCATGATCGGCAGGATCACGATCAGGAGGCCCGACAGGGGCAGGTCCTGGCGGATCGCCATGATGATTCCGCCGATGCCCAGGATCGGCGCCGAGATGAGCACGGTGAGGGCCAGGAAGACGACCGTCTGGACCTGCTGGACGTCGTTCGTGTTGCGGGTGATCAGCGACGCCGGTCCGAACTGGTTGACCTCGACCTGGGCGAAGCTCTCGACCTTGCGGAAGATCGCGGTGCGCACGTCACGGCCGAAGCCCATCGACGCCTTGGCGCCCCAGTAGACGGCCAGGATCGAGGCGATCCCGAGGGCCAGGGTGACGACCAGCATCCAGGCGCCGGTGCTGATGATGTAGTCGTTGTTCCCGGCCACGATCCCGTTGTTGATGATGCTGGCGTTGAGGTCCGGCAGGTACAGCGTCCCGACGGCCTGGATCAGGAGCAGGATCACGACAAGCGCGAGCGAGCCGCGGTACGGTCGCAGGTAGGTCCGCAGGAGGCTGATCATCGAGCGGCCCCGGCCTTCGCGGGCGCCGCCAGTGGCGCGGCACCGGCCGCCTCGGCCGCGGCCATCAGCCGCGCCCGGGCCGCATGCATCGCCCGCAGGCCGAGCAGGAAGCCGGCCATCTCCTCGGCGCTGAGCTGCTCGAGGAGCTCGCCCAGGCGTTCGCGGTGATGGGCCTCGAGCGACTGGTTCACGTTCGCGCCGGCCTCGGTCAGGTGGACCAGCACGACCCGCCGGTCGGCGGTGTCGTGGCGACGCTCGACGACGCCCCGGGTGGTCATCCGGCTGACGATGCCGGTGGCGCTGGCGACCGACACGTCGAGGGCCTCGGCCAGGCGGCCCATCGAGATCGGGCCCTCGGCCTCGAGCACGCTCAGGACGTTCAGGTGGACGAGGCTGAGGGCGCCCCGGTGCCAGGCCCGGTAGGCGTTCATCTTTTCGCGCGGCGTCGACATCAGCTCCTCGATCAGGTCATCGGCGAGCTGGCGGCGACGGCTGCGGGCCGCGGAGGCGTTTTGTTCCGCGCTGATAGTCAACGTCATGTTGACAATATAGCCGACCCAAGGCGAAACGGCAACAGGACCTCTGGCGGCCAGCACGGGGAACATCAGCGGTTGCGGTCCGAGCGGACGAAGAAGAACGTACCGACAATCGTGAAGAGCAGGAACAGGCCCACGGTCACGGCCAGGTCGAGGGCCGGGTTGTTGAGGACCGCGGCGCTGTATTCGGGCTTGCCCCAGTAGAAGATATTGCGGGCCAGGTCGATGCTGTAGGTCATCGGGATCACCTTGGCCAGGAAGCCCAGCAGGCCGGTCGAGGCCGACACCGGGATCAAGGCTCCGGACAGGAACATCTGGGGGAAGATCAGGAGCGGCACGCCGACCGCAGCCACCTTCGGGTCGTGGACGAAGCCGATGAAGAAGATCCCCAGCGCGCCGCCGGCCAGGGCCAGGACCGGGGCCAGGGCCAGGACCCGGAGCAGGTCGCCGAAGTTCATCGGGATCTGCATCACGAAGACCATCGCGAAGATCCCGACCAGCGAGGCCAGCGACGCGACGCCCGAGCCGAGCATCTTGCCGAGCAGGACGGCATAGCGCGAGATCGGAGCGACGAACAGCTCGGCCGTGAAGTCGTTCTCGCGTTCCTCGACCAGGTTGGTCACCCCCGCGATCGTGCCCTGGTAGAGGGAGTTGGCGATCATCCCGATGAGCATGAACGGGAGGTACGAGAAGGGCAGCCCGTTGCCCAGGTTCTGGGAGATGCTGCCGCCCAGGACGCCGATGAACAGGACCGGGAAGATGATCGTGAACGCGATCGATGCCGGGCTCTTGATGGCCCGCAGGACTTCCCGCCAGGCGATCGCGAAGGTGGCGTTGACCTCCCGGGCAAGGGTCGGGCCGAAGCGGCCCGAAACGGCCGCCGCCCGGGCACCCTCGCCGGACCGGCTGCTGCGCGTGATTTCGGCGGTCATGCGGCTTCCTCCTCGGACTGGCGCAGGAGCGCCACGTAGGCTTCTTCGAGGCTCGGTTCGCTGACCCGCAGGACGGACAGCGGCGTGCCAATTCGGCTGATCAGGTCCTGGGCAGTGGGGCCCTCGAAGGCGACCCGCAGGGCGCCGTCGGGCAGCTCCGTCGGCTGGAGGCCGAGCGAGCGGAGGTCCGCCGCGAGCGCGGGACGATCGAGCGCGTCGACCTCGATCGAGCGCTCGAGCAGGCGTTGCTTCATCTCCTCGGGCGTCCCGATCACCGCAATCCGGCCGTGGTCGATGACGCACACCCGGTCGGCACCTTCGGCCTCCTCGAGGTAATGGGTGGTCAGGAAGATCGTGGTCTCGTCGGTTCGCCGAACCTCGGCCAGGTAGTCCCACAAGGAGCGCCGGCTGATCGGGTCGAGGCCGGAGGTCGGCTCGTCCAGGAACAGGACCTCGGGCTGGTGCAGCAGCGCCCTCGCCAGCGCCACCCGCTTCCGCTCACCCGTCGAGAGGCCCCGGGCCGTGCGCGACGCCAGCGCCGACATCCCGAACCGCTCGAGCAGCACCCCCGCCCGGCGGCTGGCCTCGCCGTGGGAGAGGCCCCGGATGCGGGCGTGGCCGACCAGGTTCTCGGTCAGGGTCAGCCGGTCGTCCAGGCCCCCGGCCTCGGTGAG
>DATGGC010000409.1:0-2779 GCA_035308745.1 Candidatus Limnocylindrales bacterium
CGGCCCCGGCGTCCGGATCACGGTGACCGGCCCGCTCGACGCGGCCTCGGTGGGGGACCTGGTCAACGAGCTGCGCAATGCGGGTGCCGAGGCGATTGCCGTGAACGACGTCCGGGTCGAGCCCAACAGCATCGTCGACGGGCCGATCGGCGGCCTGCTGATCGGGAGCACGGCGCTGGGCGACCCGTTCGAGGTCAGCGCGATCGGCAATTCCGAGAGCCTGACCGGCAGCCTGACCCGGGCCGGCGGGATCGTTGCCCAGCTGGCGGCGACCGCACCGAGCGCCCAGTTGATCGTCACGCCCGTCGACATGCTGCGCTTGCCGGCCACGACCGAAGATCTAGTCCCGGCGCACGGCAAGCCACAGCTCTGATACCCTCCCGGCCGGATGTGCGCCCTGATTTCGAGCCGAATCGCGATTCGGGACCGGTGAGCCCGCGCGCGGGGACCACGACGTGATTCCGGGCGCCGGCCCCGGCGCAGCGGAGCTGCTGCCCGAGGCACCGGTCGACGAGACGGACGCGACCAGTGCCATCGAGGTCCTCCGCAACCGGCCCTTCCTCGCCCTGTGGCTGGCCCAGCTGCTGACCCAGGTCGGCGGCAACATGGTCCTCTTCGGGCTCACGGTCCGGGTCTTCTCGCTGACCGGCTCGACCTCGGCGGTCAGCCTGCTGATCCTGACCTTCCTCGTGCCGGCCGTGCTCCTGTCGGCGGTCGCCGGGGTCTACGTCGACCGGCTCGACCGGCGCCTGATCCTGATCGTGACCAACCTGCTCCGGGCGATCATGTTCGGCCTGCTCTTCTTCATTGGCGACAACCTGGTCCTGATCCTGGTCCTCAACGCGATGGTCTCCACGGTGACCACGTTCTTCGCCCCGGCCGAGGCGGCCATGATCCCGATCCTGGTCAAGCGCGGCCAGCTCCTGGCCGCCAATGGGATCTTCACCCTGACCCTCAACGCGGCCTTCGCCCTCGGCTTCGCCCTGCTCGGGCCGCTGGTCGTGAACCTGACCAGCCCGCAGGTCCTGGTCCTGGTCGTGGCCGGCTGCTACCTGGCGGCGATGGCCCTCACGATCACCCTGCCGTCGGTGCCGCCCCTGATCAGCCTCGACGCGGCCCACGGGCTGGCCGTCCACGAGGCGAGCCACGCCGTGGAATCGACCTTCGGCCAGCTGCGCGAGGGGATCTCGTTCATCCGGGCCAACCGGAGCATCTCCTGGTCGCTCCTGTACCTGGGCATCACCGCGTCACTGATCGGGGTCCTGGGCGTCGTCGGGCCGGCCTTCGCGACCGAGGCGCTGGGCCTGTCGGCGAAGGACTTCGTGGTCATCGTCCTGCCCCTCGGGGTCGGCGTCGTGACCGGGATCCTGCTTCTCAACAGCTACGGCAAGGTCCTCTCCCGGCGACGGACGATCGAGACCGGGCTGATCCTGCTGGGCATCTTCCTGGCGATCCTGTCGGCGGCCGGCCCGCTGACCCGCTTCCTCCAGCGGGTGACCTCGGTCTCGCCGGTCGACGTGTCGTCGCTGGTCACCCTGATCTCGATCTCGATCGTGCTCGCGTTCCTGGCCGGGATCGCCTACGCCAGCGTCGCCATCCCGGCCCAGACCCAGCTCCAGGAGGACCTGCCCGAGGAGGTCCGGGGCCGGGTCTTCGGCGTCCTGAACATGCTGATCTCGACGGCCAGCTTCCTGCCGATCATCATCGTCGGCCCGATCGCCGACCTGCTCTCGACGACCGCGGTGGTCTTCGTGGTCGCCGTGGCGATCACGATCTCGGGCATCCTGTCGGCGGTCTACCGGCACACGCCGGCCACGGCCTGACCCGGACGATGGCCCGGATCGCCGTAGTGTTCACCGGGGGCACGATCAGCATGGTGGTCGACCCGATCGCCGGCGGGGCCGTGCCGGCCCTCGATGGAGCGGCGATCCTGGTCCGCACCCCGGGCCTCGATGCGCTGGCCGACCTGGTCCCGATCGACCGGGGGATGATCCCCGCCAGCCACTGGACCTTCGAGCGGCTGCTCGAGCTGGCCGGTGACCTGCGCCGGCTGGCGGCCGACGACTCGATCGACGGGATCGTCGTGGTCCAGGGCACCGACACGATCGAGGAGTCGAGCTTCGCCTTCGACCTGCTCGTCGAGACGCCCAAGCCGATCGTCGTCACCGGTGCGATGCGCAACGCGACCGATCCGGGCTACGACGGGCCGGCCAATCTGCGCGACGCGGTTCGCTGCGCGGCCAACCCCGACCTGGCCGGCTACGGGGTCGTGGTCGTCCTGGCCGGCACGATCCAGCCGGCGGCGGACGTGACCAAGACCCACACCAGCCGCCTGGACACGTTCCAGAGCCTCAACGCCGGCGGGGTCGGGCGCCTGTTGGACACGGGCACGGTCCAGCTCGACGGACCGCCCCGCGCTCGTCGTCTCGTCCTGGATACGACGGTCGCGGCGCAGCCGATCCCGATCGTGGTCGCGACCATCGGCCAGGACGCGGGCCTGATCCGGAGCCTGCGGACGCTTGCGCCCGCCGGGATCGTGGTCGAGGCGACCGGTGCGGGCAATACGTCGGCGATCCTGCTGGCCGAGGCGCAAGAAGCGCTCGACGCCGGGATTCCGATCGTCCTGGTCAGTCGCAGCCCGTCCGGTGCCGCGGGGGCCGAGTACGCGTTTCCGGGCGGTGGCGCCACGTGGTTGCGGGCCGGCGCGCTGCTGGCTGGCACGCTCACCGGGCCCAAGGCGCGGATTGCCCTGGCGCTGGCCCTCGGGGCCGGCCTGCGT
>DATGGC010000410.1:0-15926 GCA_035308745.1 Candidatus Limnocylindrales bacterium
AAGCCGACGCCACGCAAGGCCAGCGGGATGAGCGCGACGATCACCAGGGCGTTGAAGATGACCGCCGAGAGGATCGCGCTCTGGGGCGTGGACAGGCCCATGATGTTGAGCTGGTTGAGCTCGGGATAGACCGCCGCGAACATCGCTGGGACGATCGCGAAGTACTTGGCCACGTCGTTGGCGATCGAGAAGGTCGTGATCGAGCCGCGGGTGATCAGGAGCTGCTTGCCGATCGCGATGACCTCCAGCAGCTTGGTCGGATCGGAATCGAGGTCGACCATGTTGGCCGCCTCCTTGGCCGCCGAGGTGCCGCTGTTCATGGCCAGCCCGACGTCGGCCTGGGCCAGCGCCGGGGCGTCGTTCGTCCCGTCGCCGGTCATTGCGACGAGATGCCCGTCGGCCTGCTCCTTGCGGATGAACGCGATCTTGTCTTCGGGCTTGGCCTGGGCGATGAAGTCGTCGACGCCGGCCTCCCGGGCGATCGTGGCGGCGGTGCGCGGGTTGTCGCCGGTCACCATGACCGTCCGAATGCCCATCCGGCGGAACTCGGCGAAGCGCTCGACGAGGCCTGCCTTGACGGTGTCCTTGAGCTCGATCAGGCCGATGATCCGGCCGTCCTGGCGCATCGCCAGGGGCGTTGCCCCGGCGTCGGACAGGCGATCCGTCTCGTCGCGGATGATCGGCGGCAGGGCGGCGTCGAGGTCGTGCTCGATGGCGTCGACCGCCCCCTTGAGGACGAGCTGGCCGCCGGCCAGCCGTACGCCGCTGGAGCGGGTCTCGGCGCGGAACGGGATGTCCTCGCTGATCGTCGCGACCAGGGTCTTGAAGCCGGCCAGGTCATCGGTGCCGGCCGCCGCCTTCAGCTCGGCCAGCCGCTTGCGGGCGAGATCGACGACCGACTTGCCTTCGGGCGTCTCGTCGTGGGCCGAGGCGACCAGGGCGGCGGTCAGGGCCTCGACCTCGGAGACGCCTGGTGCTGCGCTGATCGATGCCGCGAGGCGATTGCCGTAGGTGATCGTGCCCGTCTTGTCGAGCAGGATCACGTCCACGTCGCCCGAGGCTTCGACCGCCCGGCCGCTCATGGCCAGGACGTTGAACCGGGCGACCCGGTCCATGCCGGCAATGCCGATCGCCGACAGCAGGCCGCCGATCGTCGTCGGAATCAGGCACACGAGGAGCGCGACCAGGGCCACGATGTCGACCGTCGCGCCGGCAAACGAGCCGAATGGACGGAGGGTGACGACCGCCAGGAAGAAGACGATGGTCAGGCCGGCGAGCAGGATCGAGAGGGCGATCTCGTTGGGTGTCCGCTGGCGCTTGGCACCCTCGACCAGGGCGATCATCCGATCGAGGAAGGTCTCGCCCGGGTCGGCGCTGATCCGGATCGTGAGCTGGTCGCTGGTGAGTGTCGTGCCGCCGGTGACGCTGCTCCGGATGTCGGTCCCGGGCTCCTTGAGGACGGGCGCCGACTCGCCGGTGATCGCCGACTCGTTGACGAAACCGATCCCTTCGATCACGTCGCCGTCACCAGGGATCGTCTCGCCCTCCATGACCACGATCACGTCGCCGCGCCGGAGCTCGGACGAGCCGACCAGCTCGAGCGTGCCGTCGGCGGTTCGGCGATGGGCCTGGGTGACCGAGCGTGCGCGGCGAAGGGTGGCGGCCTGGGCCCGGCCACGGGCCTCGGCGACGGCCTCGGCGTAGGTCGCGAAGAGGACCGTGAACCACAGCCAGACCGCGATCTGGACCTGGAAGCCCAGGCCGGACGGTCCGCTGACGGGCTGGAAACCGGTCACGTTGGCGACCGCGATCAGGGTGACCAGGGCGGCCGTGATCTCGACGACGAACATCACCGGGTTCTTGATCAGGTAGCGCGGATTGAGCTTCCGGATCGACTCGGGCAGGGCCGCCTTGAGCAGGTCGGGATCCAGGATTCCGCGGGGCGCGGGGCCGCCGCCGGCGGGGGCTCCCGTGCCCGTGCCCGTGCCCCGCCCGCCGAAGCGCTGGAAGCGACGGGTGCCACCCGACAGGTCGATGCTTTCGAGGATGCTCATGGTGCTAGAAGACCTTTCCGGCGTTCTGGAGAAGCTGTTCGACGATCGGGCCCAGGGCCAGGGCCGGGAAGAAGGTCAGGGCGCCGACGATGACGACCACCCCGACCAGGAGCACGCCGAACAGCACGCCGGTCGTGGGGAACGTGCCCAGGGACGGGGCCACCCGCCGTTTGGCGGCCATCGAACCGGCAATCGCCAGGATCGGCACGATCATCGCGAAGCGGCCGATCAGCATCGCGACGCCGCCGAGCACGTTGTAGAAGGGCGTATTGCCGGTCAGCCCGGCCATGGCGGACCCGTTGTTGGCCGTCTGGCTCGCGAAGGCGTACAGGATCTCGGAGAAGCCATGGGGGCCGGCGTTCAAGGGACCGGCCTGGCCGGGCTGGGTCACGGTCGCCACCGCGGCAAAGCCGAGGATGCTCACGGCCAGGACCAGGACGGTGACCATGGCCATCTTCATCTCGTAGCTCTCGACCTTCTTGCCGAGGTACTCCGGGGTCCGGCCGACCATCAGGCCGGCGATGAAGACCGACAGGATGGCGCCGATCACCAGCATGCCGTACAGGCCGGCGCCGATGCCGCCCGGGGAGATCTCGCCCAGGATCAGGTTGAAGAGCGGGACGAGGCCGCCGATCGGGGTCAGGCTGTCGTGCATCGCGATCACGGCGCCGGTGCTCGTATCGGTGGTGATCGTGGCAAACAGGCCGCTGACCGCCGAGCCGAAGCGATCCTCCTTGCCTTCCATGTTGCCCAGGGCCTGGTCGACCCCGCTCGGGAAGAGCTGGTTGCCGCCGGACTCGACGTGCATCAGGAAGACGGCGCCCACGATCAGGATGAAGGCCATCGCCCCGAGGATCACCCAACCCTGGCGCTGCTTGCCGGCATAGCGGCCGAACGTGTAGGTCAGGGCAAAGGGGGCCAGCAGGATCAGGACCATCTCGAGGAAGTTCGACAGCCCGGTCGGGTTCTCGAAGGGGTGGGCGGAGTTGGCGTTCAGGAAGCCACCACCGTTGTTGCCCAGCTCCTTGATCGCCTCCTGGGAGGCGATCGGCCCGATCGACAGGGTCTGGTGGGCACCCTGGAGGGTGGTGATCGTGCTCGGGGCATTGAACGTCTGGGGCACGCCCTGCCAGATCAGGATGACCGCGGCCACGATGCTGATCGGGAGCAGGACATACAGGACGCCGCGGGTGAGGTCAACCCAGAAGTTGCCCAGGGTCGAGGCGCTCCGGCGGACCAGGCCGCGGACCAGCGCGATCGCTACCGCCAGGCCCATCGCCGCCGAGACGAACATCTGGACGACGAGCCCGCCGGCCTGGGCGAGGTTGCTCGTGGCGGTCTCGCCCGAGTAGTTCTGCCAGTTCGTGTTCGTGGCGAAGCTGACGGCCGTGTTGAACGAAAGGTCCGGGCTCATCGCCGGAGCCGAGTTCGCATTGAGGGGCAGGCCGGCCTGGACGCGCAGGATCACGTAGACGGCGATGATGCTGACCAGGGCCAGCACCAGGACCGAGACCGTGTAGCCCTTCCAGCCCTGCTCGACCGTCTCGTCGATCCCGGCGATCCGGTAGATCACCCGCTCGACCGGGCGCAGGACAGGGCTGAACAGGGTTCGCTCGCCTTCGAAGACCTGGTACATGTAGCCACCCAGGATCGGCGTCGCGACCAGCAGCACCGCGAGGAGCGCCGCGAAGGTCAGGAAATCGGGCACGGACATGGCTAGAAGTCCTCCGGTCGGAGGAGGGCCCAGATCAGGTAGATGAACACGAACACCGTGGCCAGGGCGGTGATCACGTCGATGAGGTTCATCAGCGCACCCGGTCGCACAGCCAGAGGTAGCCGGCGAACAGGGCGACCGCCACGACGGCGATCAGCACGATTTCGAGATCATTCACCCCAGCACCTCGGATGAGTCGGCCGGGGCTGAGCTCCCCGGCCGGTTGGTGAAACGGTTGATGCACGAGGTCAGGAGGGCCATCGAGACCGGCTTGGGCAGGTAGCCCGCGACGTGGTACTCGCGCAGGCGCTCGGGCCGGATCTGGGTGCCGCTCATGATCACGACCGGCGGTGAGCCGGCCGCGGCCAGGCTGCCGTCGCGCAGCAGCGACCAGCCCGAGTCATCGGGCAGGTTGATATCCAGAATCAGCAACTCCGGTCGCGTGCCGCCGGCCAGCAACCGGCGGGCGGCGTCGACCGACCCGGCCGTGAGCACCGCGTAGCCGTGGGCCACGAGGTGGCGCTCGACCAGGTCGACGAAGACGTCGTCGTCATCGACCAGCAGGACGGGCCGCCTGGACACGCTGGACTCAGCCGGCATCGGAGTCCTCCGGCCGGCGCGCGACCCGGATGTCACAGCGGGCGTCGTCGGGCTGCCAGAGCGGCTCGAGGAGCACGCCAGCCTCAGTGGCGAATGGACGCGCTCCCTCCAGGACCGACGTCGCGAACTCGAGGCCGACCAGCGTCACGCCGGGGGCGCCACCGCCGGCGACCATTCGGATTGCGACCAGGACCAGGTCCAGCTCGCGCTCGATCGAACGCCGGGTGGCGTCGGTATCAAGACCTCGGGCAACGCTCATGCCCTGATCGTGCGACCGGTGCCCAAGAGGCCGCGGGCCCGCGCCGCCCGGGTCTGCTCAAGGATCGCTCAACTCGGCCTGGGATCGGTGCCGGCCCGGACCCGATAGCCGACACCCGGCTCGGGCACGATCAGCCCGGCCAGGCGGCCATCCGGGTCAGCCCGGCTCAGCTTGCGCCGGATCTGGCCGACATAGACATGGACATAGTGGGCTTCGTCGTCGTAGGCGGCGCCCCACACGGCCCTCAGCAGCCGGCCGTAGGTCACCAGCTGTCCGGCACGCTCGGCCAGGACCTGGAGGACCCGGAATTCGAGCGGCGTCAGGCGGACAGGGCTGCCGGCCACGCGGACCGAGTGCGAGGCCGGGTCGAGCTCGAGCTCGCCGATCCGAACGATTCCCGATTCATCCGGTTCGGCACCCGCCGGGTCGGCCCGCCGGAGGATGGCGCCAATCCGGGCCTGGAGCTCGGCCATCCCGTACGGCTTGGCCAGGTAGTCATCGGCCCCGGCCTCCAGGGCGGCCACCTTGTCGGCCTCGCGGTCGCGAGCCGACAGGACCAGGATCGGCGTCGTCCCGGCGGCCCGGACCCGGTCCACGACCACCAGCCCGTCGCGGTCCGGGAGGCCCAGGTCGAGCAGGATCAGGTCCGGCGCCCCGGCCGCGAACTGGCCGAGCGCCGACTCGGCGTCGGCTGCCTCGGCGACCTGGTAGCCGTGGCGCTCGAGCAGCGAGGCGACCTGATGGCGTGTCTCGGCGTCGTCCTCGACGAGCAGGATCGCGGTGTCGGACGCCTCGATCATGCCGCCGCCCGCAGGTCGAGGTCCATGGCCAGCCCGCCGAGATCCGACGGCCGAGCCGTGATCTGGCCGCCCATCGTCTCGACCAGGCCGCGAACCACCGCGAGGCCCAGGCCGGTGCCCCGTCGGGCCCCCTCGCCGGTTCGCGGCACCCGGTAGAACTTCTCGAAGAGGTGGGGCAGGGCATCGGCCGGCACGCCCGGACCGGCATCTTCGATCGTCAGCCGGATCCGCCCCGGCTCGAGCGGGTAGGCCGCGATCCGGACGGCCACCCCCGGCCCCGCGTAACGGGCAGTGTTCTCCAGCAGGTTGGTCAGGACCTGGTCGATGAACACCTCGTCGATGTCGAGTGGTGCCAGGCCGGCCGGGATGTCGACCTCGATCGGACGCTCGCCGAGGACTGCTCGCAGCCGTTCGAGGACGTCGGGGATCAGGTCTTCAATGGGGAACGCCGAATGGCGGGCAACGAGTCCGCCGGCTTCGATCCGGCTCAGGTCGAGGATGTTCGAGACGAGCCGGTTGAGCCGATCGGCCTCACGGTCAATCGACGCGGCCGTGGCCCGTTCGTCCTCCGGCGACCAGTCGACTGCAGGGTCCATCAGGCTGCCGGCGGCTGCCCGGATCGAGGCCAGCGGCGTGCGCAGGTCGTGGGAGACCGAGTCGAGCAGGGCGCTCTTGAGCGCGTCGCTCCGGCGGGCGACCTCGACGCTCATCGCCTCGCGGACCAGGCGATCGCGCTCGAGCGCCCGGCCGAGCTGGTCGGCGGCCGCCGCCAGGACCCGCGTCTCGGGCCGCTCCGGCAGGCCGGCCTGGCGTGTCCGGCGCGTCCAGATCGAGCCCAGGGTCTGGCCGTTGGAGGTGATCGGGACCCGCAGCGTGATCTCGGCGGATGAGCCGGGCTTGGTGCCGTTGGGTGGGCCGCCGTTGAGCTTGCCGCCGCCGGGCTGGATGCCCGTCGGGGCGTGGACCTTGACCCACTGGGCCGGCTCGTCGCCGGGCATCCGGCGGAGGACGAAATGGACCGGCGGCGGGGCGATCGGCGGCGGCGACCCGCTGTCGGCCAGCACCCGCTCCTGGCTGCCGGCGGAGCTGGTCCCGATCCAGACCCGTTCCATCCGGGTCTCGACCCGGAGCAGCCCGGCGATCACGACCATCGCCGGTCCGGCCGACTGGGCGCTGGCCAGCTCCCGGCTGATCTGGAACAGCGCCCGGGTCACCCGTTCGCGGGTCTCCGCCTCGCGGGCACGGTCGCGCTGGGCGCCGGCCAGTCGTCCGCAGACGATCCCCACGACCAGCAGCAGGACGAGGTTGAACCACTCCTCGAGCGACGAGACGGTGAGCGTGAAGCGCGGATCGACGAACAGGAAGTCGTACAGCAGGAAGGCGGCCACCGAGCCGCCGACCGCCGCCCAGGTGCCGTAGACGACGGCCAGGGCGACCACCGCCAGGAGGTAGGCGGCCGACGGGTTGGCGATCCGGAGCTGGCCCTGGAGGACGGCCACCAGGCCCGTCGCGAGGGCCAGCGCAGCGACCTCGCCGGCGAGGACGATTCCCGTCCTGCGGCTGATCGAGCGCCGGAACAGGGCCTCGAGCCTGCCGTTCACGGACGTTACAGGTCGCGCCGGAAGGGCACCTGGGCGACGAGGATGTTCTGGTGGCCCAGGAGCTCGTCGCGAATCCGGCGGGCATTCTCGTTGAACAGGAGCCGCTCCCAGCGGTGGCGGGCCACGTATTCAGGCAGGATCACCACGATCAGGTCGTCCTTCGACTGGCGGGCGGTGAACTCGAGGTAGCGCACCAGCGGCCGGACGAGCTTGCGGTAGGGCGATTCGACGATCACCAGGGGGATCCCCGGCAGCTGCCGGTTGAACCGCTCGCGGAGCTCTTCGCCGCGCTCGAGGTCGTCGGTCACGTGGACCGCGGTGACGTCCTCGGACATCGTCCGGCCGAAGCGAATCGCCTGGATCACGTCGCGGGTCACCTCGGGCACCGGCACGATCACCCGCTGATGGCGGGTCGGCGGCGGGATGATCGCTTCGGGCCGGACCCGGACCTCCAGCCTGCGGCGCTCGTACTGGCCGTGGATGAAGAGCATCGCGACCACGATCACGGGGATGATCAGGATGATCAGCCAGGCGCCCAGGGCGAACTTGGCGATCGCGAACACGATCGTGACGATCGCCGTGGCGACCGTCCCGAAGCCGTTGATCGCCGCGCTCCGGCGCCAGTCCGGGCCCTTCTCCCGCAGCCAGTGGCGGACCATGCCGGCCTGCGACAGGGTGATCGAGGTGAAGACGCCGATCGCATACAGCGGGATGAGGGCGTCGACCGTGCCCCCGAAGGCGACCAGGATCGCGATGGCCAGGACGGCCAGGGCCACGATGCCGGTGCTGAAGGCCAGCCGCTCGCCCCGGAAGGCGAAGCCACTGGGCATGAACCCGTCGCGGGCCAGGATCGAGGCCAGCCGCGGGAAGTCGGCAAAGCTGGTGTTGGCGGCCAGGATCAGGATCCCCGTCGTGGCGAACTGGAGCAGGTAGTAGAGCGGCCCCGTCCCGAACGTCGCCCGGGCGATCTGGGACATGACCGTCTCGTGGTCGGCCGCCGGCGCGGCCCCGACCACGCCGGCCAGGACCGAGATCCCCAGGAACATGATCGCCACGAGGGCGCCCATCATGGTCAGCGTCAGCCGGGCGTTGGCGGCCTCGGGTCGCTTGAAGGCCGGCACCCCGTTGGACACGGCCTCGACGCCGGTGATCGCGCTACAGCCGTCGGCAAACGCGCGCATCACCAGCAGGATGCTCAGCGACTCGAGGGGCACGCTCGCCGGCACGACCCCGGTCACATGCGGCGCATCCCCGATCAGGGCCCGACTGATGCCGACCGCGATCAGGCCCAGGGTTGCGACGACGAAGACGTAGGTTGGGATGGCAAACACGGTCCCGCTCTCCCGCAGGCCGCGCAGGTTGACCAGCATCACGGCCACGATGGCCACCGTGCACAGCTCGATTCGGAACGACTCGAGCGGCCCGGGAAAGGCCGAGATGATCGCCGCGATGCCGGCCGCCACGCTGACCGAGACGGTCAGGACATAGTCGGTCAGGAGCGCGGCCGCCGCGATCAGACCGGCCCGCGTGCCCAGGTTCTCCTTGGCCACGATGTAGCTGCCGCCGCCGTTGGGATAGGCCCGGATCGTCTGGCGATAGGAGATGACGATGATCCACAGGATCACCACGATCACCATCGAGATCGGCACCGTCAGGCTGAACGCCACAGTGCCCGCCCCGAGCAGGGTGAACATCGAGGCCTCGGTGGCGTAGGCCACCGACGAGAGCATGTCGCTGGAGAAGACCGCCAGGGCCTTGAGCTTCGACAGCCGCTCCTCGCCCTCTTCATCCGTGGCCAGGATCCGGCCGAAGACGAGCTGGCGGAAGCCGGTGCTCAGCTTCTCGCCGCGGCGGACCGGCGCGATTGCCTCGCGCTTGGCGGTGACCGTGCCTGGGCCTTCGTAGCGGAAGTAGGCCGAATGCGGCCGGGCGACCCGCATCCGCCGATCGGCGCGATGCCGGCCGGGCAGGACGACGCCTTCCGGCGTCAGCTCAGTCTCCTCGTCCTCCATGTCCCGAACGTAGGCCTGCCGGCCAAGAGGCCACTGCCACCACGCTCGCCGGGCGCCTCAACAGGCGCTCAAGATTTGCTCAATCCGCGGGCAGCAGGACCCGGTAGCCGACTCCGGGCTCGGCCACGATCAGCTCGGCCGCGCCGGCCGCGGCCAGCTTGCGTCGCAGGCGGCTGACGTAGACGTGCAGGTAATGAGACTCGTCGGAGTACGCCGCCCCCCATACGGCGCGCAGCAGGCGGCTCCGGGTGACCACGCTGCCCGCCCGGCCGAGGAGGACCTTGAGCAGCTCGTACTCGCGCGGGGTCAGCTCCACGAGCCGCTCGCCGACGCGGACTTCACGCCGAGCGACATCGAGGCTGACCTGGCCGACCGTGAGCAGCCCGCCCGCATCGGCCCGGGGACCGGCCGCCCGGCGCAGGAGTGCCGCGATCCGGGCCCGCAGCTCGGCCAGCCCGAAGGGCTTGGTCAGGTAGTCGTCGGCGCCCTGTTCGAGGGCGGTCACCCGATCGTGCTCGTCGCCCCGCGCCGAGAGGACCAGGATCGGCGTGGCCGCTTCGCGCCGGACCTGCCGGATGATCGCCAGCCCGTCCCGGTCGGGCAGGCCCAGGTCGAGCAGGATGAGGTCCGGCCGACGGTCCTCCCAGGCTCGCAGCCCATCGGCGGCGGTGCCGGCTTCGTCGACCCGGTGGCCATGACCGACGAGGTTGGCGACCAGCGCCCGGCGGGTCGGGACATCGTCCTCGATCAGCAGGAGCAAGGCCCCGCCGCCTTCGCTCATCCGGCGGCTCGATCGGCGCCGGCCAGCCGGAAGGTGACCGCCAGGCCGCCCAGCTCACCGGACCCGGCGCTGATCGTGGCGCCCATCGCCTCGGTCAGCCCGCGGGCGACCGTCAGGCCGATCCCCAGCCCATGGCGCGATCCGCCCTCGACCCCTTGGCCGCGATAGAACTTGTCGAAGACGTGCTCGATGCCCGGGCCGGTCATCCCCGGCCCGCTGTCCTCGACGACGAGCTCGACATCCGGCTCGGACCCGGGCTCACTCGTCGGAGCGGCCGGCAGGCGGGCGGCCCGGATCAGGATCCGGGCGGTAGGGCTCGAGTGGCCCAGGGCGTTCTCATAGACATTGGTCAGGGCCTGGTCGAAGAACAGGGCATCGACGACGACCGGCAGGTCGTCAGGCACGGTCACTTCGACCTGGTGATCACCGACGCCCGAACGGCCTCGGCGGACGACCGTCTCGACCAGCTCGCCCAGCTCGTGGAGGGCGAGATTGGGCCTCAGCTCGCCGGCCTCGATCCGGCTCAGGTCGAGCAGGCCCCGGACGATCTCGCTCAGACGGAGCGCCTCCTCGTCGATCGAGCTGGCCGACTCGCGGATCGACTCGGCCGAGAGGGGGACGCTCTCGTCGAGCAGACCACCGGCCAGCGCCCGGATGGTGGCCAATGGCGTGCGCAGGTCGTGGGAGACCGAGTCGAGCAGGGCGCTCTTGAGCGCGTCGCTCCGGCGGGCGATCTCGGCGGTCGTTGCGACTTCGGCCAGGCGCTCCCGGCGGAGGGCCAGTCCGAGCTGGTCGGCGGCCAGCGACAGGCTCCGAGTGGCGCCCCGGCCGGGCAGGCCGTCGGCCTCCAGCCGGGTACCCCAGAGCGAGCCGAGGACGTCGCCATCGGCCTCGATCAGGACTCGGAAGAGGGCCGCTGAATCCTGGTCGGCTGGGCTCCCGCCGACGGACCCCTCGTGGGCCCGGATCCACTCGGCGGGCTCATCGCCTGGCATCCGGACGAGGATCCAGGGCGTGTTCGAGCCGCCCGATTCGGGGCCGATGGCGGCCTGCCGGCCGGAGCCTGGACCCGGGCCGTCGCCGGAACCCGGACCGACCGGGCCTGTATCGGCGATGAGGCGCTCCTCGGCGGGCGCCGGCCCGAAGGCGATCCAGATCCGCTCGAGGCCGGTCTGGTGGATCAGGCGCTCGAGGATCTCGCGGGCTGCGACGTCGATCGAGGTCGAGGTTGCCAGCGCCCGGCTGATCCCGAACATCGCCTGCGCCTCGCGCGCTCGCCGGTTGGCCTCGCTGGCCCGCTCGGCCTGGAGCGCGGCCAGCCGGCCGATCACGACGGCCACGACCAGGAACAGGAGCAGGCTCAGCCATTCCTGGCCGTTGGTCACGTTGAAGGTGAAGCGGGGGGCGGTGAACAGGAAGTCATAGGCCAGGAAGGCGATGACCGAGGCGGTCACCCCCGAGATCGTCCCGTACCGGCCGGCGATGGGCACGATCGCCAGCAGGTAGATGGCCGACGTGTCGGCGAGCCCGGCCCAGCCCTGGAGTGCCGCCGCGACCGCGGTTGCCGCGCCCAGCGCCATCGCCGACAGGACGACGCGCCGGGCGACGTCCTCGGGCTCGGGACGGGAGGCGGCGGTCATGGCCCCATCGTAGCGGCCGGTCGAGCCGGGGCGAGCAGGGTGGTACCGTGCACAGCGCCCGGCGAACTCGATCCGGATCGGCTTCCTGGAGGACGCATGCGCTCGAACCGACGGCCGGCCGGCCTGGCCGACGACCTCGTGATCAACCCGATGTTCACCCAGGACACCCAGCAGAAGCCCGTCCCGCGGGACCGCTTCCCGACCCGCGGGATGCTGCCCGACACGGCCTACCAGCTGATCCACGACGAGCTGCTCCTGGATGGCAACTCGCGCCAGAACGTGGCCACCTTCGGGACGACGTGGATGGAGCCCCAGGCCCAGGCCCTGATGGCCGAGACGTTCGACAAGAACATGATCGACAAGGACGAGTACCCCCAGACGGCCGAGCTCGAGACGCGCTGCGTGCGGATGCTGGCCGATCTTTGGCACGCGCCGAGCGTGGGGGTCCCGGGCGTGTCCACGATCGGCTCGTCCGAGGCGTGCATGCTCGGCGGGCTGGCCCTCAAGCGCCGCTGGCAGGAGCGCCGCCGGGCGGCCGGCCTGTCGACCGAACGACCGAACATGGTCGCGGGGGCGAACGTCCAGGTGGTCTGGGACAAGTTCTTCAACTACTTCGAGGTCGAGCCCCGGCTCGTACCGCTCGAAGGTGATCGCCTCCATATCGGCGCGGCCGAAGCCGCGGCGTTGTGCGACGAGAACACGATCGGGGTGGTCGGCATCCTCGGCTCGACGATGGACGGCAGCTACGAGCCGATCGGCGAGATTGGCGCGGCGCTCGACGCCCTCCAGGCGCGGACTGGAATCGACGTCCCGATCCACGTCGACGGCGCCTCGGGGGCCATGGTCGCGCCCTTCCTGGAGCCCGACCTGGCCTGGGATTTCCGCCTGCCCCGGGTGGCCAGCATCAGCACCTCGGGCCACAAGTACGGACTCGTCTATCCAGGCGTGGGCTGGGTCATCTGGCGCGACCAGGCGGTCCTGCCCGAGGACCTGATCTTCCACGTCAACTACCTGGGCGGCGACATGGGGACGTTCACCCTGAACTTCTCGCGCCCCGGCTCACAGGTCGTGGCCCAGTACTACTCGTTCCTGCGCCTCGGCTTCGAGGGCTACCGGCGGGTCCAGCAGACCTGCCGTGACGTGGCCGTCAAGCTGGCTGCGAAGATCGAGGCGATCGGCCCCTTCGAGCTGGTCAGCCGGGGCGACGAGCTGCCGGTGTTTGCCTTCAAGCTCAAGGACGAGATCACCAACTTCACGGTCTTCGACGTCTCGCGTCGGATGCGCGAGCGTGGCTGGCAGGTGCCCGCCTACACGATGCCGCCCAACCGCGAGGACCTGGCCGTCCTCCGGGTGGTCGTCCGGAACGGCATGTCGAGCGATCTGGCGGCCCTGTTCCTGGCCGACCTGGTCCGCTTCACGGCCGAGCTGGCCGAGCAGCCTGGGTCGCACATCGCGCCGGTGGCCGCCTTCCGCCACTGACGAGGGGCTCGGGTGACCATCGGTCGGCGCGCCGAGTACCACCGGAGAGGGGCGAGCGGAGCAGTCCGGGTGGGAGGATCGGCCTGCGATGCAGAACACCATTCGGCCCGCGGCGCTGCTCCGTGCCCCGATCCCGGCCGGCCCGCTGGCCGTTGCCGCGGTCCTCGGCTACGCCCTGGCTCGAGCGGTCGCCGGCAGCCACGAGCCGTATGGGGTGGGCCTGGCCGCCCTGCCCCTGTTCGTCGCCGCGATCTTCCTGGGTCGGCGAGCGGCGCTGCTGGTCGCCCTGGTCGTCGGCGCGATCACGATCGTGCCGCTCCTGGCGACCCGGCCGTGGACGGCCTTCGAGGGCAGCATCGTGACCGAGCTGGCTGTGCTCGTCGTGGCCGCGATCATCCTGCGCCTGGCCTTCGGCCGGATCATCGCCCGTGACGCCTCCCGGGCGGCCCGCGAGGCGCGCCTCAACGACCGGATCGAATCGGTCCTGGGGATCGCCCAGCGGCTGACCACCAGCCTGGACCGGACCGAGGTCTTCCGGCTGATCGTCAGCGAGATGAACCGGGCCGTCGCCACCGACGCGACGACGATCCGGATTCGGCGCGGCGAGGCCCTCGAGCTGGTTGCCTGGGCCGGCCTGCCCGACGACGTCGCCGGGGCCCTGCCCGCGCTGACCACCGGCGAGGACTGGTTCCAGGAGATCGACCACAGCCGCCGGCCGTGGTACCGCGATGACGTCGCAGCGGACCGTGGGACTGAGCCCGGCCGGGTCCGCTACGAGCGCTACGACCCGGTCGTCCAGATCGCCAGCGAGCTGGTCGTGCCCCTCCTCCAGGACGACCGGGTCATCGGGGTGATGAGCGCCGTCTCGTTCGAGCCCCGGACCTGGACGGCGGGCGACATCGAGTTCGCCGAGGCCGTCGCCACCCACGCCTCGATCGCTATCCACAACGCCGACTTGTTCGGCGAGGCCCAGGTCCGGGCCGGCCAGCTCGCCGTCCTGCAGGCCGCTTCCGCGCGGATGAGCCGCCAGAACACGATCGAGTCGGTCGGCCGGGCGATCGTCGAGGAGATCCGCCAGATCATCGATTACCACAACTGCCGGGTGTACATGCTCGAGGACTCGGCCGAGCTGCTGCCGATCGCCTTCGAAGGCGTCGTGGGCGCCTACGAGAAGGTCGACTTCGAGCTCCTCCGGACCCGGCTCGGCGAAGGCTTCACCGGCTGGGTGGGCCTGCATGGCCTGCCGCTCCTGATCAACGACGCCAACGACGACCCGCGCGGAGCGACGATCCCGGGCACCGACGAGGTCGAGGAGTCGATGCTCGTGGTCCCGATGCGCTACGACGAGCGGGTCATCGGGGTGATCACCCTGTCCAAGCTGGGCCTGCACCAGTTCGACGAGGACAACCTGCGCCTCCTGTCGATCCTCGCCGACCAGGCCGCCACCGCCGTCGAATCGGCCCGCCTGCTGACCCACAGCCAGCGCCTGGCCCAGGAGCTGCGCGGCCTGCTGGACATGAGCAGCGCCCTGTCCGAGAGCCTCGATCCGCGCGAGGTGGCCGACCTGATCGCCCGCCACCTGGCCTCGGCGATGGGCGTCGAGCGCTGCGGCATCAGCTACTGGGAGCGGACCACCGACCGGCTCCTGACCTGGGGCTACTGGCCGGCCGCCGAGC
The DNA here is from genome assembly GCA_035308745.1 of Candidatus Limnocylindrales bacterium. Classification (GTDB taxonomy): domain Bacteria; phylum Chloroflexota; class Limnocylindria; order Limnocylindrales; family CSP1-4; genus Palsa-1033. The sequence goes on from DATGGC010000410.1 coordinate 14,617, forward strand.
TCGAGGGGGTCGAGCCCTACTTCGACCTCGCCGACTACCCGGAGACGCGGCGCGTCCTCGAACGCCAGGTCACCTCGGTCGTCGATACCCATGACCCGGCTGCCGACCGGGCCGAGGTGGCCCTCCTGGTCCAGGCCGGCGACCGGATGCTGGCGATGCTGCCGCTGGTCGCCAAGGGCACCTCGATCGGCCTCGTCGAGCTGACCTCGCGCAGCCCGAAGACCTTCGACGCGACCCGCCTGGAGCTGGCCCGGACGATGGCCAACGAGGCGGCCATGGCCCTCGAGAACGCCCGCCTGTACGAGGATGCCCGCAAGCTCGCCGACCGCGACCAGCTGACCGGCTTCTTCAACCACCGCTATCTCCACGAGCGGCTGGGCGAGGAGGTCGTCCGCTCGCAGCGCTCGCGGACGCCGCTGGCGGTCCTGATGATCGACCTCGACGGCTTCAAGCTGGTCAACGACACGTTCGGCCACCTGTTCGGCGACCGCGTCCTGGCCTGGGTTGCCGAGGAGCTCCGGGCAACCCTCCGGGCCTCGGACATCCCGGCGCGCTACGGCGGCGACGAGTTCGCGATCATCCTGCCCGACACCGACCGCGAGGCGGCCTGGCTGGCCGCCCAGCGGATCCTGGTGGCCCTCTCCGAGCGTGCCTACCAGAGCCCGGACCGGGCGCCGGTCTCGGTCGGCTGCTCGATCGGCGTGGCTGCCTTCCCGGTCGATGGCCGGACCGCCCAGGACCTGATCGCCCGCGCCGATGCGGCGATGTACCGGGTGAAGGGCGCCGGTGGGGCTGCCGCCGAGCTGGCCGCCCTGCGCGGTGGCCAGCGCCGCTCCCGCGCCGGCCGCCACGCTCGGCCGGCGGGCCGGCAGCTGGTCGCGGTGGGCGGCTCGAACGAGACCGATCCCGGCGCCTGACCGGCGGATCCGTGCAGCGCTGGTACGAAGGTACTGGTCCCTGATCGCCAGAGGTACGGCCCCGAAGGTCTGGACGAACGGATGTTCGAACGGCATCCTAGGTCCGTGGCCGGCCCCCAACGGATTGCGATCCCGGGCGACCCGCAGGACCGCTGGATCTCGATCACCTGGCGGTTCCTCGCAGGTTCCTTCAGCCTCCTCACCGGAATGGCCATCCTGGTCGTCCTGACCGGAGCGGCCCAACCCCTGGGCGCCGTCGTCCTCGGCCTTGTCCCGGTCGTGGGTGTGGCGGCCTGGTTCCATCGCCAGGCCGTCGTCCGCCTCGATACCAGCCGGCGGACCGAGGCCGAGAGCTTCGCCCGGATCTTCCAGGGCCTGGCCCGCTCGATCTCA
>DATGGC010000411.1:0-3440 GCA_035308745.1 Candidatus Limnocylindrales bacterium
AGTCCGTGTTCCTCGAAGCAGTGAGCCGTCTCCCGGACGACCCCACGGTCGCGGCGAAACACCCGGTCGAGCCGACCGGGCACCTGCCGCAGCGACAATCAGGGCCGAGTATAGCCCGCCGGGGCCACCGTCCGGCAACCAGCCCGCAACCTGACCGCAACCAGTGGCGCGGCGCCGCACCGCTCGCATGGGAACCGGGCGACCGGCCTCAGGCCTCCCGGTAGAGCATCGCCGCGCCGACCGCACCCGGGCCCAGGTGGGGCCCGATCGAGGGTCCGACGATCGCCGTCTCCACCTGGTCGGCGGGCACGGTCCCGACCCGGGCGATCACCGCCGAGCGGAACTCCTCGAGGTCGGGGCTGATGCAATGGAACACCGCCAGCCGTTCGACCGGCCGCGAGGCGACGTACTCGATCGCCCGCTCGCGGGCCTTGCCCCGGGTCCGGACCTGGTCGATCTTGTCGACCTTGCCGTTGTGGATGGCAATGATCGGCTTGACGCTCAGGAGCGTGCCCAGAACCGCCTGCGGGCCGCTGATCCGGCCGCCGCGGCGGAGGTACTCGAGCGTGTCCAGGCAGACGATCGCCTCGACATCCGGGGCCCGGCGGCGGACCTCGGCGGCCACCTCCGCAGCGGACCTGCCGGCGGCCGCGAGGTCCCGGCCGAGGATCGCCAGGAGCGCCTGGCCGAAGGCCGCCGTGTCGGAGTCGATCACGTGGATCTCGCGCTCGGGCAGCATCTCCCGGCCGAGGGTCGCCGACTTGAACGCGGCCGACAGGCTGGCCGCCACGGTGATGCACACGACCGAATCGGCGCCGGCGGCGAACTGGGCCTCGAAGGCATCCCGGAACGCAGCCGGGCTGGCCGCGGCGGTCTTCGGGAAGGGTGCGTCCGGGGCGGTCATCCGGGCCCAGAAGTCCTCGGCGCTGAGCCCCACCCCGGCCTGGAACTCCTCGCTACCGAACGACACGAGGAGGGGCACGACCGTGATCCGCAGCTCCGCCGCACGGGCCGGGGCCAGGTCGCTCGCGGAGTCGGTGACGATCGCGACGGTGGGCATGGGCACTCCCTCAGGTGACTTGGGCGGCAGGGCGGCCGATGAGGTGCTCGACTTCGCGCAGCCGGGCCAGCGGGATCAGGGCGATGAACAGGAGCAGGAGGGTGCCCACGAGCAGGCCGTCGATGCCCGCGATCCGGGCCGCCTCACCGCCGATCAAGCTGCCGCCGATCTGGCCGATGGCCAGGAAGACCGAGTACAGGCCCATGATCGCGCCGCGATCCTCGGGATAGGCCTCGGACACGTCGGCCAGCAGGCCGAGCGCCGCCGGGGTCGCGCCGGCCAGCACGAACAGGCCGCCGATCACGACCACTCCCGGCACGGCCCGATAGATCCCGGGCAGGTCCTCGCTGTGGTTGATCGCTGCGGCTGCGCCGATCACGGCCAGGCCGCCCAGGATCCCGAAGAAGATGATCGAGGTCCGCCGATAGCGCTTGAAGCGGTCCCCCCAGAAGACCAGCCCGGCGAAGAAGACGAGCAGGCCAATGGCCAGCCCGATGCTGATCTCGGTCGGCACGAAATGGCCCATCAGGTACTGGTTGGCGAACTCGGGTGACGGCTTCTGGGTGAGCTGGAAGAGCGACTGGTTGGTCCACAGTCCGAGCGCACCGTTGATCGCGATCCAGGTCGGGGCGAGGAGCCAGACGTGGCTGCTGCGCAGGATCTGGACGTAGCGCTTCAGCCCGCCGTGATCGGCCGTGCGCATCGCCCGGATGTCTTCCCGGAACTTGACGCCGTAGCGGTAGATCAGGAACGAGACGGCATAGATCCCGGCGTTGATGAAGAACGCATTGACCCCGAAGGTATCGATCAGCAGCCCGGCCAGGACGATGCCGAAGCCCAGCCCGGCCAGCGTGGCGCCCTCGAAACGGGCCGAAGCGCGCCCCCGGGCGAGCTCGTCGCCCGCCGTCGACATCGCGATGAAGCCCAGGATCGAGGGCACCGAGGCAGCGGTCGACAATCCGGCCAGGACCCGGGTTCCGGCCACCACCGGGATCGCCACGGTCAGACCGGTGATCACCACGGCGATGAAGCCGAACAGCGGACCGAGCTGCATCAGGCGGTGGTGCCCGAAGCGATCCGAGAGGACGCCGAAGACCGGCGAAAAGACCAGCTCGGAGACGTAGAACAGGGCGGCCAGGACGCCGATCATCCCGGGCTCGACGCGCACCCCGCCGATCCGCTCGAAATGGGCCAGGTGGTAGGTCAGCAGGGCACCGGTCAGGCCGGTGCTCAGGCGCAGGGTGAACGTCCCCAGCAGGACCGCGTTCAAGGAGCGTCCTGGGTGGGCGGGCGGGCTCGACGCCGGCTGGGCCGGGGCGGTGGCGAGATCCATGCCCGCCAAGCCTACAGGGCCGGGCGGGCCATCCGTCGCACTTCCGGTGCGTGCCGGCGACGCTCGCTAGACTCGATCCGATGACCGATCGCCCGCTCGTGCCGGCCTTCCTCGCCCGCGGCAGCCGGGCCGCTGTCGTCGCCCCGCACCACCTGGCCACGACCGCCGGCCTGGGCATCCTGCGGGCCGGTGGAACGGCGGTCGATGCGGCGATCGCGACGAATGCCGTCCTGGCGGTCGTCGACAACCAGGCCTGTGGACTGGGCGGCGACGCCTTCTGGCTGATCTGGGACGCGGCGGCGGGTCGGCAGACCGGGCTGAACGGCAGCGGCCGCTCGGCCTCCACGGCCAGTGCCGGCGCGCTCCGGGCTCGCGGCCTGCGGACCATCCCCCATCGCGGCGGACTGTCGATCACGGTCCCGGGCGCGGTCCGGTCGTGGGGCGACGCCCACGACCGATTTGGGCGCCTGCCGCGTGCCGCGCTCCTCGCCCCGGCGATCGAGCTGGCCCGCGACGGCTTCCCCGCCGACGCGGCGTTCTGCCGGGCGACCGAGGTCAGCGCGGTCGTCTTCGAGCGGGAGCTCGGCCCCGACGCGGCCGGCTGGCAGGCGGTCTACCGGCCCGGCGGCCGGCCCTGGATCCTCGGCGAGCGGGTCCGCCTGCCCGCCCTCGCGGCCACGCTCGAGCGAATCGCGGACGAGGGCTGGGCCGAGCCGTACGAAGGCGCGACCGCCGACCGCCAGGCGCTCGCCCTGGCCGCGGCCGGCTCGGAGATCAGCCTGGCCGACCTGCGCCGCCATACCTCCACCTGGACCGAGCCGATCGCGACCGACTATCGAGGCGTACGAGTCACCGGCCATCCGCCCAACAGCTCGGGCTTCGTGGCCCTCGAGCTGCTCAACATCCTCGAGACGTTCGAGGCACCGGCGGCTCGGCCAGCGGCCGGCGACGCGACCGCCGACCAGGTTCGCTGGGCGCACCTCGGGATCGAAGCATCGAAGCTGGCGATGGCCGACCGCGACGCCCACCTGACCGATCCCGGGGCGC
>DATGGC010000412.1:0-14334 GCA_035308745.1 Candidatus Limnocylindrales bacterium
TCTGCATCTACGTGGCCATCGGCCAGAAGCTCTCGACGGTGGCAAACATCGTGGCCATCCTCGAGGCCCACGACGCGCTCGCCCACACGATCGTGGTCGTGGCCGGCGCCGAGGATCCGGCGCCGCTCCAGTACCTCGCGCCGTACGCCGGGGTGGCGATGGCCGAAGAGGTGATGGAGGTCGGCGTCGAGGTCGAGGGCGAGGGCCTGGTCAAGGACGCGCTGTGCGTCTACGACGACCTGTCCAAGCACGCCTGGGCCTACCGCGAGATGTCCCTCCTGCTCCGCCGCCCGCCCGGCCGGGAAGCCTACCCGGGCGACGTCTTCTACCTCCACAGCCGGCTCCTGGAGCGAGCCGCCCGGCTGAACACCGAGAATGGCGGCGGCTCGATCACCGCCCTGCCGATCATCGAGACGCAAGCCGGCGACGTGAGCGCGTACATCCCGACCAACGTGATCTCGATCACCGACGGCCAGATCTTCCTCGACACCGACCTGTTCAACTCCGGCCAGCGGCCGGCCCTCAACATCGGCATCTCGGTCTCCCGGGTCGGCTCGGCCGCCCAGACCAAGGCCATGAAGAAGGTCGCCGGCCCGCTCAAGCTGGACCTGGCCCAGTACCGGGCCCTGGCCGCCTTCGCCCAGTTCGCCTCGGACCTTGACAAGGCCACCCGCGACCAGCTGACCCGGGGCGAGAAGCTGTCCGAGGTGGTCAAGCAGCCCCAGTACCAGCCCCTCGGCGTCGAGAAGCAGGTCGCGATCCTGTACGCGGCCACCAAGGGCGCCCTGGACGACATTCCGTCGAACCGGGTCAAGGACTGGGAGACCGGCTTCTATCGCTTCCTCGAGACCGAGCGGCCCAAGATCCTGACCGACCTGGCCGCGGGCGGCGCCCTGACCGACGACCTCGCCACGGCGTTCGACGAGGCGATCAAGGTCTACCGCCAGAACTTCCTGGCCTAGGCCGTGGCCAGTCAGCGGGATATCCGGCGGCGCATCGGCGCGGTCCGGAACATCCGCCAGATCACCCGGGCGATGCAGTTCGTCGCCGCCAGCAAGCTCAAGCGTGCCCAGGACGCGACGCTGGCCGCCCGCCCGTACAGCGAGAAGCTGGACGAGGTCCTGGCCGACGTGGCCGCCGTCCTGAGCGGCGACGAGCATCCCCTGCTGGCCAAGGCCGATCCGGCCGGCAAGCGCCTGCTGATCCTGATCACCACCGACCGGCCACTGGCCGGCCCGCTGACCTCCAACGCCGTCCGCTTCACCCTGCGCGAGATCGTCGATCAGGGCGCCGGAGGGGTGACCATGGTCACCGTCGGGCGCAAGGGCCGCGACGCGATCCGGCGGGCCGGGATCCCGATCGAGGCCCATTTCGCGGGCTTCGGCGACCGGCCCACCTTCGCCGACGTCCTGCCCCTTGCCCGGCTGGTCACCGACGACTACCTGTCGGGGGCCTACGCCCGGATCGACGTGGTCTTTCCCAAGTTCATCTCCACCCTGACCCAGCAGCCGACCCTCGGCCAGATCCTGCCGATCGTGGCCAGCCCCGACACCCAGGGGATCCCCGGCAATCAATTCATCTTCGAGCCCAGCCCCGCGGCCGTCCTCGAGCAATTGCTGCCGCGCTACGTCGCCACCCGCATCTTCCAGGCCGTCCTGGAAGCCAAGGCCAGCGAGGAATCGAGCCGGATGGTGGCGATGAAGAACGCGACCGAGAATGCCGAAGAGCTGATCGAGGACCTGACCCTCAGCTACAACAAGGTTCGCCAGGCGAATATCACCCGCGAAATGATCGAGATCGCTTCGGGCGCCCAGGCCCGCTAAGGAGGCAATGACCAGCATGGCGACCGCCACCAGCACCGCGACCGGCAAGGTGATCCAGATCACCGGTGCCGTCGTGGACATCGTCTTCCCGGCGGGCCAGCTGCCGGCGATCTACAACGCCGTCGAGATCCAGCGCGAGGGCCAGGAGCCGCTGACCGTCGAGGTCCAGCAGCACCTCGGCAACAACTGGGTCCGGACTGTGGCCATGACCACGACCGATGGCCTGGCCCGGGGTGTCGACGCGATCGACACCGGGGCCGCGATCACCGTGCCGGTCGGCGAGATCACCCTGGGCCGGGTCTTCGACGTCCTCGGCCACCCAATCGACAACAAGGGCCCGGTCAAGGCGGAGGTCAGCCTGCCGATCCACCGCGAGCCGCCGGCCTTCGACCAGCAGACCACCGATGTGGAGGTCTTCGAGACGGGGATCAAGGTCATCGACCTGATCTGCCCGTTCAAGAAGGGCGGCAAGATCGGGATCTTCGGCGGCGCCGGGGTGGGCAAGACGGTCATCATCCAGGAGCTGATCCGGAACGTCGCCCAGGAGCACTCGGGCTATTCGGTCTTCGCCGGGGTGGGCGAGCGCAGCCGCGAAGGCAACGACCTGATCGCCGAGATGACCGAGTCGGGGGTCATCGCCAAGACCGCCTTCGTCTTCGGCCAGATGAATGAGCCGCCCGGCGCCCGCCAGCGGGTCGGCCTCACGGCCCTGACCATGGCCGAGTACTTCCGCGACGAAGAGGGCAAGGACGTCCTCCTGTTCATCGACAACATCTTCCGCTTCACCCAGGCCGGCTCGGAGGTCTCGGCCCTCCTCGGCCGGATGCCCAGCGCGGTCGGCTACCAGCCCAACCTGGCGACCGAGATGGCCGCCCTCCAGGAGCGGATCACCTCGACCAAGAACGGCTCGATCACCAGCCTCCAGGCGGTCTTCGTACCGGCCGACGACTACACCGACCCGGCCCCGGCGACCACCTTCGGCCACCTCGACTCGACGATCCGCCTGGAGCGCTACATCACCGAGCTGGGGATCTACCCGGCCGTTGATCCGCTGACCTCGACCTCGCGCGTCCTCGACCCGCTGGTCGTCGGCCAGGACCACTACGACACGGCCCAGGAGACCAAGCGCGTCCTGCAGCGCTACCGCGACCTCCAGGACATCATCAGCATCCTGGGCATCGACGAGCTGTCCGAGGAGGACAAGTCGACCGTGGCCCGGGCCCGCCGCCTGCAGCGCTTCATGAGCCAGCCGTTCTTCGTGGGCGAGGTCTTCACCGGCCGGCCCGGCAAGTACGTCCCGATCAAGGACACCGTGGCCTCGTTCAAGGAGATCCTCGAAGGCGCCGCGGACACCCTGCCCGAGCAGGCCTTCTTCCTGGCCGGCACGATCGACGACGTTCGTGTGAACGCGGCGAAGCTCGAGAAGGCATGACCCTCCACCTCGAGATCGTGACCCCCGAGCGGCTCGTCTACAGCGACGACGTCGACGGGGTCCAGGTGCCCGGCAGCGACGGCGAGCTGGGCATCCTGCCCCACCACGCCCCGTTGATCGCGACCCTGGGCAGCGGCGAGCTGCGGATCAAGAAGGGCGGCAGCGAGGAGTCCATCGCGGTGATCGGCGGATTCCTGCAGGTCCGCCCGGACAAGGTCGTGGTGATGGCCGAGAGCGCCGACCTGGCCGCCGAGATCGACCTCGAAAAGGCCCAGCAGGCCCGCCGCGACGCCGAGAAGGCGCTCGAGGGCGCGGCCCCGGGCACGCCCGACCTGTCCGCTGCCCGGGCCGAGCTGCAGCGATCCCTCCTGCGCATCCGGGTGGCCGAGCGCCGCCACCGCGAGGGTCCCCGGAGCCGGGGCTAGGGCCGGTGGCCGACGCTCGTCCGTTCCACTGGGAGTTCACGCCCGAGCCGGTGGCCCGCGAGGTGTTCCGGATCGAGGGCGGCCGGCCGCTGAACGGGGCCGTCTTCGTGAGCGGCTCGAAGAACGCCGCCCTCAAGCTGCTCGCGGCCGCGACCCTCACCGGCGAGCGCTGCCGGTTCACGAACGTGCCCGAGATCGAGGATGTCCGGGTGATGGCCGACACGCTGCGCGACCTGGGCGTCGTCGTCGACCATCCTGCGCCGAACGTCTACGAGGTCGCCTCGGGTGACGTCGACTGGCTGTTCGTGCCCCTCGAGGCGGCGGCCAAGATGCGCGCCTCGTTCATCCTCCTCGGACCGCTCCTGGCCCGCTTCGGCCGGGTGATCATCAGCAACCCCGGCGGCGACCGGATCGGCCGGCGCCCGGTCAACCTCCATGTCGACGCGATGCGGGCCCTGGGCGCCGAGATCGAGTACCGCAACGGCTACTACTTCGCTCGCTCGCCGGGCCGCCTGCGGGGGACCGACCTCGAGTTTCCGTTCGTGTCCGTGATGGGCACCGAGAATGCGATGCTGGCCGCCGTCCTGGCCGATGGCAAGACCACCATCCATCCGGCCGCCGCCGAGCCGGAGGTGGATGACCTGATCGCCTTTCTCCAGACGATGGGCGCCGAGGTCCGGCGCAGCGCACCGGACACGATCGAGGTGATCGGCCGCAAGCGGTTGCGCGGCGGCGAGCACCGGGTGATCCCCGACCGGATCGAGGCCGGCACGTTCGTGGTGGCCGCCGCGGTGACCGGTGGCCGGGTGACCCTCGAGGGCGCTCCGTGCGACCACCTGGGCTCGTTCCTGGAGCTGCTCGGGCGGGTCGGGGTGGACGTGACCTGCCACGGCGACACGATCTCGGTGTCGGGCGCCGATCGCGACCAGTTTCGGGCAGTGGACGTCATCACCGCCTCGTATCCCGGCCTGGCCACCGATCTCCAGCCTCCCACCTGTGTCTTGCTGACCCAGGCCAGGGGCCGCAGCCACGTCCACGAGACGATCTTCGAGGACCGCCTCGAGTTCCTGGCCGGCCTGTCCCGGATGGGCGCCCGGGTCCGGATCCAGGACGCCAACCACGCCACGATCACCGGGATCGCGCCGCTGCACGGAGCGGAGACCGAGATCGGCGACCTGCGCGCCGGCGCCTCGATGATCGTGGCCGCCCTGGCCGCCGAGGGGACCTCGCTGATTCACGGTGCCCATCACGTTCACCGGGGGTATGAGAACATCGGCCAGAAGTTCCAGGATCTCGGCGCCTCGATCACGAGCGTCGCTGAATCGCCTGCGCCGCGACGCCGGGCCAGCAAGGGGTAGTCCAGCACACGCATGAAGATCGGCATCGACCTGGGCACCGCCAACATCCTGGTGTACGTGCAGGGCAAGGGCATCGTCATCCAGGAGCCGTCGGTGGTGGCCGTCGATGACCAGAACCGGATCGTGGCCGTGGGCGAGGACGCCCGCGAGATGATCGGCCGGACACCGGGCAACATCTCGGCCATCCGGCCGATGAAGGATGGCGTGATCGCCGACTACGTGATCACCGAGGCGCTCCTCAGCCACTTCATCAGCAAGGTCAAGCGCGGCTCGATCGGCTTCCGGCGCCCCGACGTGATGATCAGCGTGCCGGCCGGGGTGACCAGCGTCGAGAAGCGGGCCGTGCGCGATGCCGCGCTCAAGGCCGGCGCGGGCGCCGCCTACCTGATCGAGGAGCCGCTCGCGGCCGCGATCGGGGCCAACGTTCCGATCGCCGGGCCCTCGGGCAACATGGTCATCGACATCGGCGGCGGCACGAGCGAGATTGCGGTGATCGCCCTGGGCGGGATCGTGGTCTCGACCAGCCTGCGCGTCGGCGGCAACAAGTTCGACGAGGCGATCGCGACCTACATCCGCAAGAAGTACAACCTGATGGTTGGCGAGCGGACGGCCGAGGAAGTCAAGATCGCGATCGGCACGGCCTTGCCGCTCGAGCGTGAGCTGAGCATGGATGTCCGCGGCCGCGACCTGATCGCCGGCCTGCCCCGGACGATCCCGATCACCAGCTCCGAGGTGATGGAGGCGATCGAAGCCCCGCTCCAGCAGCTCGTATCGGCCGTCCGCAACGTGCTCGAGCAGACGCCGCCCGAGCTGAGCTCCGACATCATCGACAAGGGGATGGTGATGTCCGGCGGCGGCGCCCTCCTGCGCAACATCGACAAGCTCCTGACCCAGGTCACGGGCGTGCCCTGCCACGTGGCCGAGAACCCGCTCAATTGCGTGGCCATGGGTACCGGGCTGGCCCTGGAGCACTTCGACTTCTTCAAGAAGTCGCTCGTCCAGCAGATCTGACGAGGCCCGCGGTCATGGCTGACGCAGCCGCAGCGCACCACGCGTTCTTCGACCTCCACCTCCACACGTCCTTCAGCTTCGACTCGATGGCCCAGCCCCGCGACCAGCTCCGGGCGGCCGCCGCCCGTGGCCTGACCCACGTGGCGATCACCGACCATGACCGGATCGACGGCGCGCTCGAGGCGCGCGACCACGCACCGGCCGGCCTGACGGTGATCGTCGGCGAGGAAGTGAAGACGGCCGACGGCGACCTGATCTGCCTGTTCCTCGAACGCCCGCTGCTGCCCGGACTGCCGGCCGACGAGACGATCGCCGCCGCGCGCGAGCAGGGCGGCCTGGTGGGCATCCCGCATCCCTTCGACCAGCACCGCAACTCGATCCTGCGCGAGGCTCGGCTGGCGTCCCTCGTCCCGCTCATCGACTGGGTCGAGACCTGGAACGCGCGGGTCGTCGGGCGCAATGGCAACGAGCTGGCGGCTCAGTTCGCGCTCGAGCATGGCCTGCCGGGCATTGCCGCATCCGATGCCCACTCCACCCTCGAGGTGGGCGTTGCCTACAACAGCGTGACCGGGGCGGATCCCTCGACCGCGGCCGGCCTGCTCGAGGCCCTGACCCGGCACGAGATCGTGACCGGCCGGGCGTCCTACTTCGTGCGTGGCCTGACCCCGCTCGCCAAGGGCATTCACCGCGCCCTCGGCCGCGGCCGGGTCCAGCCGACGACACGGCGATGACCGACCAGGCCGGCGTCCCGCCCAGCCATTCGCCCCGCGACGTTCCTGACCGCGCGGGGGAGGACGATCGGCCGATGGCGGCCCCCGGGCCTGCCCCGCTATCGTCCGAGCTGATGGAAATCGCTGCCCCGGCGCCGGGCGCAGGCTCACCAGAGGCCGACATCAGCGCCGATCAGATGTCGCTCGGCCGCCGGCTGCGCCAGCCGCGGACGATCCTGTCGCTGGTCCTGCCGATCATCCTGCTGATCCTGTTCGCCCGGAGCCTGCCCGGGTTCAACCTGAGCGAGCTGCCGAGCAAGATCCTGGCGGCCAACCCGCTCCTGCTGCTCCTCGCGTTCGGCATCTTCTATGCCGGCTTTCCGATCCGCGGCCTGCGCTGGGCGATCCTGATCCGGGCCACCGGCTATCCCCTCAAGACGCGCGACTCGACCGAGATCATCTTCATCTCGTGGCTCGTCAACTGCCTCGTGCCGGCCAAGCTGGGCGACCTGTATCGGGCCTACCTCCTCCGGCTCAATGCGGCCGTATCGCTCAGCCGGACGTTCGGAACCGTGTTCATCGAGCGGATCCTGGACCTGTTCGCGATCGTGGTCCTGGGCCTGGCGGCGGGCTTCGTCTCCTTCCGGGGCCGGCTGCCCGGCGACGTCCAGATCGTCTTCGCGATCGGCGTGGGCCTGGTCATCGTGCTGGCCATCCTGCTGCTCTCCCTGCGCAACTTCGGACGCCGGCTGCTGACCCGGCTGCCGATCCCGACGCGCATCCTGGAGCTGTACGACCGCTTCGAGGAAGGCGTCTTCTCGGCGATCGGCCTGCGCCAGATCCCGATCCTGCTGCTGCTCACGGCCGTGATCTGGTCGACCGAGGCGTTCCGGCTGCTGTTCGTGGTCGAGGCACTCGGGTTCCCGGACGTCCACCTGGGGATCAGCGGCGCGTTCTTCGTGGCCCTGACCGGCTCGTTGCTGACCGCCGTGCCGTTCACGCCGGCGGGCCTGGGCATCGTGGAAGCGGGCATCGTCGGGGTCCTCACGCTTGTCTACAACGTGCCCCAGACCGAGGCGCTGACGATCGTCCTGGTTGATCGTGCGATCAGCGTCCTGTCGATCATCGTCCTGGGCAGCGTCACCTACGCTGTCTCGCCGATGCGCCGCGGGACGGGGATCACCCCGATCGTGGCCAGCCCCGAGGCGCCGCTCCCTACCTAGGGCGCGTCTCACCGTGCCGGCCGCGTTCCGCGGGCGCCGCGGTACCCCTTGCCGTACCGGCACCCTTCCATCGGTCGACGTCTGGCCCAGCTCCCCGCCTGTTCCTGCCAAAACGCGAGAAGAACGGGGCGTACGGTTCGACTGGGGGCGGTTCGTACACCCGTAGCAGCTCCGAGAGGCCGCGGCCAGCACGGCTCGTGCTCGGGCGTCGAGTGCGGGCCCCCGGGATGGTGGCTCGGGCGACCATACGCCCCGGTTTTCTCGAGCCTTGGCAAGATTGGTGAGCCGAGCCCACCCAGGACGCGGACGAACCCGCGCGTGCCCTGTGCGTGCGCGCACCGGCAGGCACCGGGGGCCGCCAGAGGTACCAACCGGGTGCCTACCCCGGATTCATCCGGACCACACCGCACGGTCGTCTCCCGACCAGCACCTGCGCCACCGAGTGAGTACCAACGGGTGATAACCAGGCAACGGCTCGAGTGGGATCGTCAGGGCAGTTCGGTAGCGAACCGATCGTCGCCCAGCGGAGTGTCCAGCGAACCGATATGACCACCCAAAACGGACGAGCGTTCAACGAATGGCTACGAGCCCAGCTCAAGGCCAAGAAGATGTCCCAGCGGCAGCTCGCCCAGCAGTCGGGCGTCGATCACTCGACGATCTCACGCCTGATCCGTGGCGATCGGATGCCGTCCCTGGGGACCGCGACCAAGCTGGCCCGCGGCCTGCGTGAGCTGCGCGAGGACGCCGACACTCCCCAGTACCTGGGCCTCATGTCGTCGGGTGCGGCCAATCCCACGGCCCGGGTCGAGTACGCACTGCGCGCTGATGACGTGCTGAGCGAGCCCCAGGTCCGCCAGATCATGGAGTACTACCTCGCGGTGCGGATGCGCCGCCTGGGACGTGCCTACCAGGGCGGCGAGGCCGCCCGTCCGGCCCAGAGCCCGTACCTGCGGGGAATGCCTTCCGCCGGCAGCCCGATCGGGGCCGGGGTGGGTCTCGCGACCCAGACCCGGATCAGCCAGGCGCGACCGGTCCTCCGGCCGCCCTCGAACCGGCCAACCAACCGCTACTGATCGCCACCATCACCTACTGACACGGCCCGGAACTCCCTCCACTTCCGGGTCTCGGGGACAGCGAACGCCGGGCTCTGGGGGCCCGGCGTTCGCGATTCTCATCCGGGTGCCGGCAGGTAGATCGAGATCGTCCGGCCGGGCGCTGCCTGGAACCGGTCGGCCAGGGTGAAGCCGGTCCCCGGGACCGCGGCCGCCTCGGCCGCGCCGCCGCAGTCGGCGATGAACAGGCTGTCGCAGACCGTCACGATCGCCCGGGTCGAGCCGAGCGCGGCGGCCGGAACCTCGCCCGCCACTGCCCCCGTCCGGCTTGCGGAGGCGGCCGCGGCCACGCTCCAGGGTGTGGGCGTGTCGAGCGTCCCGATCACGTCGGCGTGGAACCAGATCAACGGGAAGCCGTAGGCGTCGGCGGCCTTGAACGCGGGCAGGCTGCGCAGCTCGATCGGCCGGCCCGCGGTGGCCATCAGGATTCGCTGGGCGGCGATGTCGGCGGCGCTCCAGCCACCGTCCGCCGCGATCGAGGGCGGGGCAATGGCCAGGTTGAAGGCCGCGAGCAGGGCGATCGCGACTGCGACCAACCCCTGCGCCACCCGCCGCGGCCCGGCCTGGAGCGCCGCCCGCTCGAGCAGTCGCCACAGGCCGGCGACGGTCAGCCCCGCCGCGACGAAGACGATCGGATCGAGGAACGCGTGGTAGTGGTCGACCGGCAGTGGCGTGACCGTGGCCAGGCCGCCGACCCCGACGCCCAGGACGAGCCAGCCGAAGGCCAGGGTGGCGGCCAGGAAGCGTACGGCGCCACGCTCCGGCTCGGCGGCGACCCGCGCCCGCCAGGCCATGCCCGCGATCAGGGCGACCCCGAGACCGACGCCGATGGCGAGGTGGTCGGTCAGCAGGCCCGCCAACGGCCAGGCGACGATCCGCAGGCCCACGAACAGCAGCCGTGCCGGGAGGCTCAGGGCGACCGGTTGGCCGCCGGCGACGATGAACGAGATGGCCGCCCGCGTCTCGGAGAAGTTGCTGGTCAGCTCGTGGACCGCGAGGGGCAGGTAGGCGATGACGAGGATGACGATCGCGGCCAGTCCCGCTCGAACGAGCCGGCGGCGAATGGCCGGATCGCTGGCCCGGCGGACGTCGAGGAGGTAGCGAGCAATGATTGGCGGAGCCAGGGCAATGCCCAGGACATGGCACTCCATCGTGACCACGACGCCGATCGCCGCGACGACCCACCAGCGGGCTCGTCCGGTCCGGTGGGCCTGCCACGCGCCGGCCAGGGCGATCGACGCCGAGAGGGCGATCAGGTTCGGATTCCAGACGAAGGTCGACTCGTTGATGGCGCTGCTCGACACGGCCATCAGGAGGCCGGCGACCAGGCCGGCGATCGAGCCGCCGATCGACCGCGCCAGCCACCAGGTCACCGCGACGGCGCACACGCCACCCACGGCGATCGCCCCGACGACCACGACCGGGTCGTCGCCCGAGATCCAGGCGAAGGGAGCGAGCAGGAAGTAGTACAGCGCGCCGTGGTGGAAGTCGCCGATCGAGGTCGGTGGCCCGAGGAGCGGAATCTGGTGGTCGTAGACCAGGCGCCACAGGACGAGCAGGTCGTGGCCCTGGTCGGCATCCCAGGTGCCCCGCACGTTCAGGCCGGGGAGCCGCAGGATCGCTGCCAGGATCACCAGGCCGGCCAGGACCAGCAGGTCGAGGCGATGGCTGGAGGTCGCTGCCCCGCCCGGCACGTCGTCGACCGTGTCCCGGCGGCCTGTGGCCACGGCGGCCGCGACCCCGCTCGCGCCCTCGGCGCTCATCCGGGTCGCCCGGACGGCATCAGCCGGCCAGCTCGGCCGCCCCGGCCTCGAGCGCGGGCTCGACGCTCGGCCCCGTCCGCGCCCGCGATCCGGGCAGGTTCATGGCCTCGGGCGGCAGGATAGCCAGCGGCCGGCCCTCGGCCAGGTCGTGCGCCCGGGCCGCGTTGACCGCGTCGTAGCCCTCGTCCATCCCGGGTGTCTCGAGGTAGTAGGTCACCCGGCGGAGGCCCGGGTGGGTCAGGATCCGGGCCAGGCCCGCGGGCCCGATCCGGCCGGCCCCGAGGTGCTCGTGGCGGTCCATCCGCGACCCGAGCTCGGACTTCGAGTCGTTCAGGTGGATCATCGCCAGTCGGTCGAGCCCGATCCTGGCGTCGAACTCGGCGACGAGCTGGTCGACGCCCGCGCCCGTGTCGATCGGACAGCCGGCACCCCACAGGTGGGCCGTGTCGAGGCAGATCGAGACGCGTCGGGCTGCCACGCCGCGACGCTCGATCGCGGTCAGCAGGGTCGCCAGCTCGGCCACGTCGACGCCGATCCCGCCGCCCCCTCCGGCCGAGTTCTCGAGCACCAGGATGGCGCCGTCCGGCGCATCGGGCACCTCGGCCAGGACCGCCGCGATTCCGTCGGCGATCCGGGCGATGCCGGCGTCGAGGCCGCTGGTCTTGTGCGAGCCGGTGTGGACGTTCACGAAGTGGGCGCCGAACGACGGCGCAATGGTCAGCTCATGGCGCAGGGCCTCAACGGATTTCTCGTGAAACAGCTCTTCGGGACCCGCCAGGTTGACGAGGTACGGGGCGTGGATCGCGATCGGGCCGAGACCGACCTCGTCCACGCGCGACCGGAAGTCGCCCAGCTCGCGTGGCGGTTCGGCCCGGCGTCGCCAGGCGGTGGGGTTGTCGCTGAAGATCTGGAGCGTGTCGAGGCCGATCGCCTGGGCCCGATTCACGGCCGCGACCATCCCGCCTCCGAGCGGCAGGTGGGCGCCGAGCCGGCGGCCGTCGGGAAGCATGGCCGCATCGTAGCCGGTAGGCTCTGGCGATGGACCCGGACCAGGATCGCGACGCCGCGCGGGTGATCGACACCTTCTTTCGAGACAGCCGGCTGGTCTCGATCCCCGCGCGCCAGAGCAAGCGGCTGCATGTCCTGCGCGAGGTGCGCGAGCGCTGCTTCGCCGAGGATCGTGACTACCCGGAGAAGGAAGTGAACATGCGCCTGGCCCTGGTCCATCCCGACGTGGCGGCACTCCGGCGCTACCTGGTCGACGCGAAGCTGATGTCACGCTCGAATGGCGTCTATCGGCGCATGATGTAGGCATGCCCCGTCTCCAGGCCAAGAGCTTCGCCCAGCCTGACGACGTCCGGGCGATGCCCAAGGTCCAGATCGAGACGATCAACCTCGATGAGGCGACCGTCGGGCACTGCAGCTTTGCCCCTGGCTGGCGCTGGTCGACGGACCTCCAGCCGGTGATCGGCACGCCGAGCTGCGTGATCCGCCATTTCGGGTACACGATCTCGGGCAACCTGCGGGTCGAGATGGACGATGGGGAAGCGCTCGAGATCGGGCCCAACACTGTCTTCGAGATCCCGCCCGGACACGACAAATGGGTCGTCGGCGACGAGCCGTGGAACGTGATCGAGTGGGGTGCCAGCGGCAGGGCGATGGCCGCAGCGATGCACGAAACCGCGGAGCGTACGCTGGCGACGGTGATGTTCACCGACATCGTTGACTCGACCACGACGCTCGAGCGCGTCGGCGACGCGGCCTGGCATGACCTTCTGGTCGCCCACAACGCCTTGCTCCGCGAGGAATTGAACGTCTTCCGCGGCCGCGAGATGAAGACGACCGGCGATGGCTTCCTGGCCGTCTTCGACAGCGCCACGCGCGCCGTCCGCTGCGCCGCTGCAATGACCCGCTCGACCGCCGCGATGGCCCTCCCAATCCGGATCGGGCTCCACACCGGTGAGGTCGAGTTCGTGGGCGGGGACGTCCGCGGGATCGCCGTCCACGCAGCCGCTCGGGTGATGGCCCTCGCCGGCCCGAACGAGGTCATGGTCTCGTCGACGACGAGCGGTCTGCTGGAGGGCTCGGACCTGGTCATCGTCGACGCAGGGCTGCACGAGCTCAAGGGCCTCTCTGGCCTCCGCCAGGTGTTTCGGCTGGTGGCCCCGCCCGCCAGCTGAGTCCGCTCACCGGTCGCGGGCCACGGTCAACCCGGAGACGCCGACCGCGCCGGCGTCGAGGAGCGGTTGGGCGCAGGCGACGAGCGTCGAACCGGTCGTCACCACGTCATCGACGAGGACGACCCAGCGGCCACTGAGCGGGCGGCCGCGCTGGGCGCCGCCGATCACCGCGAACGCGCCGGCGACATTGCCTGCCCGTGCGCCGCGATCGAGGTCGAACTGGCGCGCCGTGGCCCTGCTTCGCTCAAGGATCTGGGCACAGGGCAAGCCCAGCCCCTGGGCAGCGACCGTGGCCAGGAGGACGGCCTGGTCAAAGCCCCGTTCGCGTGCTCGGCTGGCATGGATCGGGACCGGCACGATCAGGTCACCGCCGGCGCCGCCATGGCGCCAGCGGGTCGCGAGCGCCCGGCCGAGTGGCCCGGCCAGGCGCCGCTCGCCGTTGTACTTCAGGGCATGAAGCGCCGCCCGCACTGGACCGCTGAACGGGCTGCACCACTCGAGCTGCAGGAGTGGCCGGGGGATCTCCGCGGGCAGGCCGATCTCGACGCCGCCCGCCCGTTCCAGGTGCCCCTCGAGGGCCGGCCGGCAGCTCGCGCAGAACAGGTCGCCCTCCAGCCCGCATCCGGCGCAGGCCGGCGGCAGCGCGAAGTCGAGGGCCCGTTCGACCGCTGCCCGAATCCCGACTGCCACCACGCGATCATGTCAGCGGGCGCTCATCGGCCACGTATCGGGCGCTCATGCGCGCCTTTTCTACGGCGTGGCGTGGTTCAGGCCGACGGCGCAGCCATACACGAACTCGGCATCCTGCCGCGCAGCGGCGGTGACAGCGGCCTCCCAGGCCAGGATCCTTGGGTCGTTGACATCGGAAGGAAACGGATCAGGCTCCGGGATGGGGTCCATGAAGTTGCTGCGTTCGACGAACATGTTCACCCCGGCTGACGCCGCAAGGGTGTCCTGTGCCGTCGAGAAGTCGAAGATGCACACGTCGAGCTCGTAGTCGGTCAGGTTGAGATCGAGGTTGGCAATGCTCGGCAGTGGCGGTTGCCCGACCTGAGACTCGTCTGGGAGCCAGCCGGGTCCCAGGCTACCGAGCGCTACGATCCCCAGCGTCAATGCGAACAAGGCCGCTCGGCGCGGCTGCCCCGTCGCCGCCGCGAACAGTAGCGTCCAAGGTGCGATGAATCCTGCCAACGACGCCTGGGGAGCCACTTGGCGTGGCCATTGATCCGCCAGAAACGCAGCCAAGAAGATGAATATGCCGAGGAAGCCGAGGCCCTTGCGGGCGCTATAGAGCGGA
>DATGGC010000413.1:0-13611 GCA_035308745.1 Candidatus Limnocylindrales bacterium
ATTTCATCGGCCTGTCCGAGGAGACCGGTTCGATCCTGGCCCTCGGCCGCCAGGTGATGGAGCGTGCCGAGCGCGAGGTGAGGGCCCTCAACCTGCGCTTCGAGCCGAGTCAGCAGCTCAGCCTGAGCGTCAACGTCTCACCCATCCAGCTCCAGCAGCCCGACTTCCTCGACGAGGTCGAGGCCGTCCTGGCCGAGACTGGCTTCGCGCCCGAGCGGCTGATCCTGGAGATCACCGAGACCGCCATGTTCCGCGACACGCAGGCCACGATTCGCAAGCTGCAGGCCCTCCGCGAGCGCGGCGTCCGGATCGCGATCGACGACTTCGGGACCGGCTACTCGTCGCTCAGCTACCTGCGCCGGTTCCCGGTCGACATCCTGAAGATCGCCAAGGACTTCATCGGCCCGGCCGCCGGGGCGCCCGAGGAATGGGCCTTCGCGGCCGCGATCGTTGCCCTCGGCCGGACACTCGGACTGCGGGTCGTCGCCGAGGGAATCGAGGAGCCTGGCCAGCTTGAGCGTCTGCGCGAGCTGGGCTGCGAGTTCGGCCAGGGCTACCTCTTCGCCCGGCCGGGACCGATTGAGGGCCTGGCCAGTGTCCTGGGCCTGACCGGGACCGGGCCAGCACGGCCGGACCGGGCAACGGCGCCGGCAGCCGGCTCGCCGGCGGCGCGCAAGCCTTCGACCGCGGGCGCCTGATGTTCATCCTGTACGCAGTCGTCATCGGCCTGTTGCTGGGCCTGATCCTCGGTGGCCGTCCGGGCGGGCTGGGCGCGATCACCTTCCGCTGGGGCTGGCTGGCCGTGGCCGGCTTCGTGACCCAGATCGTCCTCTTCTCGGCCCCTGTCACCGAGCGGATCGGTGCCCTGGGCGTGCCGATCTATGTCGCCTCGACGGCCCTGGTCCTGGCCGCCCTGCTGCGCAACCTGTCGATCTCCGGGCTGTGGATCGTGGCCCTGGGCGCGTTCAGCAACATGGCGGCCATTGCCACCAACGGCGGCTACATGCCGGCCGACCCGGGCGCGCTGGCGTCGCTCGGCCGCTCGCCGGAGACGGTCTACTCGAACAGCTCGGTGGTCGCCCATCCCGCGCTCCAGCCGCTGACCGACATCTTCGCCATCCCCCGCGGGGTGCCCTTCGCCAACGTCTTCAGCGTCGGCGACGTGCTGATCGGCGTGGGCGTGGTCGTGGCGATCCTGGTGGCCATGAAACGGGCCCCAGCCACCCCCAAATCCACCAGCCCCGACCAGAGCTCAGCGGCGTCCTGAGCCAGGCCGCCCGGTGCGTCCGGGAAACTCCCCCGAACACCGGGCCAAACCGGTACCTGTGGGTCGTTCGTCCCGTTCAAGGCTAGCCCTAGCGTTCCGATTGAGGACGACAGACGTCCTCCGTCGACAAATCGTCCAGGGCAAACCCGTCGTGAGGCGGGGACGCAAAGCCAGGGGCCTTGACGAAGGCGGGGATCGCCCAAGGCAGCCCGGTTGCCGGTCTGGAGACGCATCGCCCTATTCGAGGAGAATGACCGTGAAGGCGAACCTGGCGCGCTTCACCCTGGCCCTGGCGATCATCGCGTCCATGGCCCTCACGCTCGGTGCCGGTATTCGGTGGGGTTAACGAGATGAAGGCCATCCTTCGTTCTCAAACCACCCGGGTCCTGTTCGTCCTGGCGTCTATCGCAAGCTCGGCTCTGGTCGCTGAGGCCGGACACCGCTGGCGCTGATCTCACGATCGCTCCAGGCGGGAACGAGCCCCGCGACCTGATGACCGTCGGCCCTAGCCGGCGGTCATCGTGTGTCCGGGCGGCGATCAGCCGTTACGTCGCTCGAACTCGCGCATGAAGTCGACCAGCTGGTCGATCCCGGCCTCGGGGAACGCGTTGTAGATCGAGGCGCGCATCCCGCCCACCGAGCGGTGGCCCTTCAGGCCGTCGAAGCCCGCGGCGGTCGATTCCTTGACGAACGCCTTCTCGAGGTCCTCGGTCGCCAGCCGGAAGGTGACGTTCATCAGGCTCCGGCTGTCCTGCCGGGCGGTCGGCCGCCAGAATCCGGTCCGGTCGAGCTCGGTGTACAGGCGGCCGGCCTTGCGCTCGTTGAGGGCGTCGATCGCAGGCAGGCCACCCAGCTTGAGCAGCCAGTCCACGACCAGGCCCAGGACGTAGATCCCAAACGCCGGCGGGGTGTTGTACAGCGACCCGTTCTCGGCCTGGATCGCGTAGTTGAGCATCGTCGGCAGCGCCTTGCTCGATCGGGCCAGGAGGTCCTCGCGGATGATCACCAGGGTCACCCCCGACGGACCGAGGTTCTTCTGGGCGCCGGCGTAGATCAGGCCGTACTTCGCGATGTCGATCGGGCCGCTGAAGATGTCCGAGGAAGCGTCGCACACGAGGGGCACCTCGCCGACCGCCGGCAGGCGATGCCACTCGGTGCCCTCGATCGTGTTGTTCGAGGTCATGTGGACATAGGCTGCGCCGGGCGTGAATTGGCACTCGGCATCGGCCGGGATCCGGCTGAAGCCGTCGGCCGCGGTCGAACCCGTCTCGTGGACCGTGCCCACCTTGCGCGCCTCGCCAGCGGCCTTATCGGCCCAGGTCCCGGTCATCAGGTAATCGGCCGTCCCGGTGGCGGTCAGCAGGTTCATCGGGACCATCGAGAACTGGAGGCTGGCCCCGCCCTGGAGGAACAGGATCCGGTAGCTGTCGGGCACGCCGGCCAGGGTCCGGATGTCGGCCTCGGCCTTGGCGATGATCGCCTCGAAGGTCGCTGAGCGGTGGCTGATCTCCATCACCGACATGCCCACCCCGGGCAGGGCGACCAGGTCGCGCTGGACCTGCTCCAGGACCGGCAGCGGCATGACCGCCGGTCCCGATGAGAAGTTGAAGATCCGGTCGGTCATGGCAGGGCGCTCCTTGGGACTCAGCGGGCGATCAGCTGGAGGCTGATGATGTTCTCGTCGGCGGCCTGGATCGCGGCCAGCAGGCCGCTCGACGGGGCGCCGTCCAGGTTGATCCGGGCGACCGCCGCCTCGGCCTCTTCGAAGATGATGTTCTCGGTCTCGAGGACGTTGATCTGCTCCTCGTAGAGATGCTCGAAGACGTGGGCCAGGACGCCCGGCCGGTTCCGGTGGCGGACGACGAGGGCATGGCTCGCCCGCGTCCGACGGGCCAGGTTGACGACGTTGGGGACCTTGCCGGTCTCCTTGAACTCGCGCACGATGCGCACCGTCTCGGCGGCGATCGCCTCCTGGGCCTGGTCGGTCGAGGCGCCGATGTGATGGGTGCCGTACACCCCCGGCAGGGCCAGGATCGGCAGGCTGAAATCGGCCGTCGGGGTGGTCGGCTCGTCAGGGTAGACGTCGAGCCCCACCCGGATCCCCCGGTCCCTGACCGCGGCCGCGAGGGCGTCGAGATCGACCACTTCGGCCCGCGAGGTGTTGATCACGAAGGCACCCGGCCGGAGCCGGCCCACGAGCTCGGCGCCGACGAGGCCCCGGGTCTCGGGCCCCAGTGCCACGTGGATGCTCAGGATGTCGGCCCGGTCCGCAACCTCCGCCGGCGAGGCAACGACGGTCACCCGGCCGGTGCGGGCCCCGGGATCCAGGCCATAGGCGGCCAGGTCGATCTCGCCGCCGGCCTCGAAGCGGCGGGCCCAGATGACGACATCGAGCCCGAAGGCCTGGGCCCGGCGGGCCAGCTCCTGGGCAATGTTGCCGAAGCCGAGCAGGCCGAGGGTCTGGCCATACAGGCCACGGGCCTTCGAGAATTCCTTCTTGTTCCAGTGGCCGGCGCGCAGCTCGGCGACGTTGTCGGGGATCCGCCGGTCGAGGGCCAGGATCAGCCCGAAGGCCAGCTCGGCGACCGCGATCGAGTTCTTGCCCGGGCAGTTCGAGACGTAGATCCCGCGGGCCGACGCGGCGCTCACGTCGATCGTGTTGTAGCCCGCCCCGGCGCGCACGATCAGGGCCAGCTGGCCGCCATCCATCATTGCCGCGCTGACCTTCGTCGAGCGGACGACGAGGACCTCCGCACCGGTCTCGGCCAGGGCCGCGGCCAGGGCATCGTCCTTGAGCCCCGGGTCCGAGACCACCTCACAGCCGGCTGCGGTCAGGCCGTCCAGCCCGGACTGCTCGAATGAATCGGCAACGAGGACCTTCATCGGAACGGCTCCCATGGCGGCTGCCCGATCCGTGCGGGCGCACTCTAGATGAGGTGGCTGAGGAGCCCGTCCCTGAGCTTGGGCTCGAACCAGGTCGACTTGGGCGGCATGATCCCACCCCCATCGGCGATCGCCATCAGGTCCCCGACGCTGACCGGGTAGAGGGCGAAGGCGACCGCGGCGGCTCCCCCATCGACGCGCTCCACGAGGGCGCCTGGACCGCGGATCCCACCGACGAAGTCGATCCGGGTATCGGTCCGCGGATCGCCGATCCGCAGGAGCGGCTCCAGGACCTGGGCCTGGAGGCGGGACACGTCCAGCCGGTCGGCGGCACTCGCGGCGGCCGGCGCGGGGGCCAGGGTCAGGGCATGCCAGCGGCCGGCGAGGTACATCGAGACCTGGCCTGGGCCGGCCGGCGTGTCGCCGCCCGGCGCGACCTCGACCTGGCCAGCCAGCGCCCCCAGGAACGCCTCGGGCGTCAGGCCGGCGAGGTCGCGGACGAGCCGGTGGTAGGGCAGGACCTGCATCTGGTCTTGGGCAAAGGCGACGGCCAGGAACGTGTCGGCCTCGATCGGAGCGCCGGCTCGACCTGGCCCGGCGGACGTCCGCTCGCCGGCCGCCCGCGCGCGGAGCTCGGCGCGGGCCCGCATCGCGCTCGCCGCCCGATGGTGGCCGTCGGCGATGTACAGCAGCGGAATCCGGCCGAACGCGGCCACGAGCGCGTCGCGCTCGGCGGCCGACACGCGCCACAGGCTGTGCTGGACGCCGTCGGCTGCTTCGAAATCGAAGAGCGGCTTGGCCTCCACCGCGCCGGCCAGCAGGGCATCGATCGCGGCCGCCGCGGGATAGGTCAGGAAGACGGGCCCGGTCTGGGCGCCCAGGGTCAGCAGGTGCCGAGTCCGGTCGTCCTCCTTGTCCTTGCGGGTGCGCTCGTGCTTGCGGATCAGGTCCTGCTCGTACTCGTCCACCGAGAAGCAACCGGCGACCCCGACCTGCTCGTGGCTGCCCATCCGGAGCCGGTAGAGATACAGGCTGGGCTGCGTCTCCTCGACCAGCGGGGCGGCCCGTCGGAGCTGCCCGAAGTTCGTGGCGGCGGTCTCGTAGACGAGGTCGGCGTGCGGGTCCGTATCGGCCGGCAGATCGATCTCGGCGCGCGAGACGTGCAGGAAGCTGAGCGGGTTGCCGGCGGCCAGCGCCCGGGCCTCGTCGACGCTCACCACGTCGTAGGGAACAGCGGCGACGGCAGCGGCTGCCGCCGGCTCGGGACGCAGGGCTCGGAACGGATGGATGCTGGCCACGGGGGCCGGATTCTACCGTGCGCCTCCTGCCGCGCGCCGCCGCGGACCGCCGGCCGGCCGCGGTCCAACGGGGTTGATCCGGCGGCGAGGCTGGCGCGTATCCACTGGTCATGGATGCAGCGCTGACGAGAGAGCCCCAGTCGCGCGCCTGGAACCTCGCCTTTCGGGCCGTCTACCGCCTGCTGGGACTCCTCGATCCCCTGCTTCGGATGGTCTGGCTCCAGTCCGGCCTGGGCAACGTGATCGAGGTCACGATCCCGGGACGATCGAGTGGCCGGCAGCGGCGGACGCTCCTCGGGCTGCTGGCCAGCGGCGGCAACTGGTACATCGGCCACCCCAATGGATCGGCCCACTGGACGCGCAACCTGGATGCCGCCGATGGCCGGCTGCTGGTCGGCTGGCCCGGCCAACCGCCGGTCAGCTTTCGGGCCGAGCCGGTCCCACCCGGGCCCGAGCGCGACGGTGCGATCGAGGCCACCGACCAGCACCCGTTCCCGGGCGACCTGATCTACCGCCTCGGGCGGCGCCACGTGCTCGCCGCCGGCCGCTACTACCGCCTGGAGCTCGACGCCGGCGAGTAGCTTGATTCCGGGCTAGCTGTGGCAGCATCGGGGCCCCAGTCGGACCCTCGAGCCGCGCCGCCGGGCTGGGCTTTTCAGCCGACGCGCAAGCCGGCCATTCCGCCATCGACCGCCAGGAGCGTGCCGGTCGTCGACGCCGCCAGCGGCGACGCGAGGTAGGCGATCGCGACGGCGACCTCGTCGGCGCTGACGAGGCGGCCCATCGGCTGCCGCGCGCGCAACGCGCTGAGGGCGGCCACCGGATCGGCGGCCTGGTCGAGCAACCGGCCGATCCAGGGCGTGTCGGCCGTGCCGGGCATCACCGCGTTCACCCGGATCCCCTCCCGGACATGGTCGGCGGCCATCGCCCTGGTCAGGGCCGCGACGGCTCCCTTGCTCGCGCTGTACACCGCCCGCTGGGGAACGCCGACGGAGGCGACCACTGAGCAGGTATTGACGATCGACGCGTGGGCCGACGTCCGCAGGTGGGGCAGCGCGGCCCGGGTCATTCGGGCGATCCCGACCACGTTGACGTCGAGGACCCGGTGCCACTCGGCATCGTCGTTGGCGGCGATATCGCCGATCGAACCGATCCCCGCGTTGTTGACCAGGACGTCGAGCCCGCCGAAGGCGGCCACGACCCGACCGATCGCGGCTCGAACCGTGGCGTCGTCGGTGACGTCGCAGGCCACTTCGATCCGATCCGGTCGATCACCGGTCGCAACGTCCGGCCCGAACGCGCGATCGAGGACGGCGACCCGGGCGCCCCGCAGGCGGAGCAGCTCGACGGTTGCGGCGCCGATGCCGCTCGCACCGCCGGTCACCACGGCAACCAGGCCATCGAAATCAGTCACGGGTCCAGGCCTTTCTGCCGGCCCGCGGACCGGGCAACAGCGGCAAACAACGGCGCCAGCTTCACCGCTGCGGGTCCACCAGGATCTTGGGCCCCGGCCCGGCGGTCGCCGGCCGGCGCCCGGCCAGGACCTCGGCGGCCTGCTCGAGGGTCACGGTAGCAGCCACCAGCGGCCGCGGATCGACCTCGCCGCCGGCATACAGCGCGATCGCTTCGGCCAGCCCGGCCGAGCCGCTCAGGATTCCCACGGCGGTCACGTCCTTGAGGACGAGCGCCCGGCTGTCGACCGGGCTGGGCGTTCCGGCCAGGCCGATATATACGACCCGCCGGCCCGGCTCGACCAGGTTCAGCGCCAGCGCCGGCAGGGCCGCGCCGCTCGAGGCATCGATCACCGCGTCCCAGCGGAACACCGGGAGCTCGTCCACGGAACTGACGCCGGCGAAGCCGAGCGACGCAGCGAATTCGAGGGCGCGAGGCGAGCGACCCGCGAGGTGGACCTCGAGGCCGCGGGCGCGGCCGATGAGCGCGGCGAGCAGTCCGATCGTGCCCGTCCCCAGCACCAGCAGCCGCTCGCCGGGTGCCAGGGCGGCCGCCCGGACCGCCCGCAGGGCATTGCCGCCCGGCTCGATCAGCGCGCCGGCCGTGTCGTCGACGCTATCGGGCAGGGCGAGCAGGGCATGGGCCGGCACGGCCAGCTCTCCGGCCATCGCACCCGGCATGCCGCCCCGGATCCCGATCTCGAGCCGGCTGGCGCAGACGTGGTGACGGCCACCCAGGCAGCGCTCGCAGGTGCCGCAGCCGATCATCGTGTCGCCCGTGACCCGCCGCCCGACCCAGGCCGGGTCGGTCCCCTCCCCGGCGCGGATCACGGTGCCGCACCACTCGTGGCCGATCCGCATCGGATAGTCCGCCTGGCCGTCGTGGAGGTACGTCATCTCGCCGCTGAAGAACTCGGCATCGGTGCCGCACAGCCCGACCCGGGCCACCTCGACGACGACCCCGCCCGGCGCCGGCCGAGGCGCCTCGATCTCGACGACCGAGGCCATGCGCGGGCCGTCGATGACGAACGCGCGCATCAGGACCGCCTCAGGACTGCCGCGTCAATGCGAGTCGCGGGAGACCTGGTCGCCGCTCGAGCCGACCAGGAAGTCCAGGTCCGCACCGCTGTCCGCCTGGCGGACGGTGTCCACGTACAGCCGCTGCCAGCCCCGGGTCGGCGCGGCGTAGGCGGCGACCGCGGCCGCGGCCGGGACCCGCCCGGCAAGCTCTTCGTCACTCAGCTCGACGGTCAGCCGCCGGCCGGCCACGTCGAGCGCGATCATGTCGCCGGACCGGATCCGGCTCAAGGGTCCGCCCGCCGCCGCCTCCGGTGTCACGTGGAGGACCACCGTGCCGTAGGCCGTGCCGCTCATTCGGCCGTCGCAGATCCGGACCATGTCCCGGACGCCCTGCTTGAGCAGCTTGGACGGCAGGGGTACGTTGGCCACCTCGGGCATCCCCGGATAGCCGCGCGGACCGCAGCCGCGCAGGACGAGGACGGAGTCGGCGTCGACGTCCAGGGCGGGATCGTCGATCCGGGCCCGGTAGTCCTCGATCGAATCGAAGACCATCGCCCGGCCGCGGTGCTGGAGCAGCTCGGGCGACGCGGCGGCGGGCTTGATGACAGCCCCGGTCGGGGCCAGGTTGCCGTACAGGACCGCGATCCCGGCGTGCGCCTGGAGCGGCGCCGACCGCTCGCGGATCACCTCCGGATCCCAGATCCGGGCGGCGTCGAGCTCGTCCACGAGGGGCCGCCCGGTGACGGTCAGAGCCGTCGGATCGAGCAGGTCGCGGACCTCGCGGAGGACCGCCCGGAGGCCGCCGGCGCGGAACAGGTCCTCCATCAGGAAGCGGCCGGCGGGCTGGAGGTCGACCAGCAGCGGGACGCCGGCGCCGGTCCGGTCGAAGTCGTCGAGGCTCAGCTCGATCCCCAGCCGGCCGGCGATCGCCAGCAAGTGGATGACCGCGTTGGTCGAGCCGCCCACGGCGGCCAGGGCGACGATCGCGTTGAGGAACGAGCCGCGGGTCAGGATCGAGCTCAGGCGCCGATCGGCCTCGACCAGCTCGACCGCCAGGCGGCCGGTCGCGTGGGACGCTTCGAGCAGGCGGCTGTCTGCGGCCGGGGTCCCCGCCAATCCCGGGATCACGGTGCCCAACGCTTCGGCGACGACCGCCATCGTCGACGCGGTGCCCATCGTGTTGCAGTGGCCCCGGCTGCGAATCATCGACGACTCGGACTGGATGAACTCACGCTCGGACAGGGTCCCGGCCCGGACCTCCTCGGACAGCCGCCAGACATCGGTGCCGCAGCCGAGCGCCGCGCCGCGGAACGTGCCGGTCAGCATCGGTCCGCCGGGGATGACCACGGCCGGCAGGTCGACCGAGGCGGCGGCCATCAGCAGGGCCGGAATCGTCTTGTCGCAGCCGCCCAGCAGGACCACCCCATCGATGGGGTTGGCCCGGAGCATCTCCTCGGTGGCCATCGCGGCCATGTTTCGCCAGAGCATCGCCGTCGGCCGGACGAGGGTCTCGCCGAGCGATACGACGGGCAGGTTCAGGGGAATCCCGCCGGCCTCGTAGATCCCCTGCTTGACGCTCTCGGCCACCTCATTCAGGTGGGCATTGCAGGGCGTCAGGTCCGAGGCCGTATTGGCAATCGCGATGTGGGGCCGCCCGTCGAAGGCGTGGGCCGGCAGGCCACGGCGCATCCACGCCCGGTGGATGTACGCGTTCCGGCTGGTCCCTGCGTACCACTCCGCGCTGCGGTGCCTGGGGCGCTGGTCGGTCGGCTCGTCTGTCGGCGCATCTGCGGGCTCGTTGGCGGGCCCGTCTGGCGGCCTGTGTTCCATGGACCAAGGATGCCACGCGGGCAGCGGCCGTGACCCAACCGCGTGACGTCTCGCCTCGACGCCCAGCCGATCCCTTGTCAGATTCCGCCCAGGGCGGCGGTATGGCCGGGATTCGGTGGATCCTGGAGCCGGATCGGCCGATCAACGCTGGTCACCCGCACGAACGGCGGGCGGTGACGCTCCCCTCGGCGCGATCCCGGAGCTCGACCGACCATAGCGCGGCTCCGGGCGGAATCTGACAGGGCTCGCGGCCCCGGCACGCGGCACCGGCACGGGACGCGCAGGTCATGCCCCGGCAGGCGACGGTTCGAGCCGCGCCGCCTATAGTTACGTAGATGAACAGTGCCACTGAGCAAGTGACCGCCGCGGGGAGCGGCGAGGCCGAGTCACGGGTCGCCGACCGGCTCCTCGAGATCGTGCCCCGGGCCACGCGCCGGCTGCGACGCCAGATGCGTGCCCACGGGGCGCCCGGCCTGACCGTGGCCCAGCTGCGCGCCCTGATCTACCTCAGGCGGGAGCCGGGCGCCGGCCTGTCGGCCCTGGCCGACCACCTCGGGATGAGCCTGCCGGCCAGCTCGGCCCTCGCCCAGCGCCTGGTCAGCGCCGGCCTGATCGACCGGTCCGACGACCCGGCCGAGCGACGCCGGATCCGCCTCCAGCTGACCCCTAGCGGAACCGAGCACCTGGCCACGGCCCAGGCCGCGGTCCGGGGCTGGCTGGCCGGGGAGCTGGCCGCCTTGACCCCGGCCGAGCAGGCCCGCCTGGCGGGCGGCCTCGAGCTGCTCGATCGGATCGGGCAGTCCTCCGACGAGCCCGCGCGACGGGGAGCGGACTGAACGTGACCGCCGCCGTCGAGACCGTGGCCCTGACCCGCACCTTCGGCGAGATCACGGCCGTCGACAAGCTTGACCTGACCGTATCGGGCGACGAAGTCTTCGGGCTATTGGGGCCCAATGGCGCCGGCAAGACCACGACCATCAAGATGCTGACCACCCTCCTGCCCCCGACCAGCGGCCGGGCGAGCGTCGGCGGCCACGATGTCGTGAGCCAGCCGGCGGAGGTCCGCCGGAGCATTGGCTACGTGCCCCAGCTCCTGTCGGCCGACGGCCAGCTGACCGGCCGCGAGAACCTCCGTCTGTCGGCCCGGCTCTACCACATGGCCCGCGCCGAGCGCGACGGCCGGATCGACGATGCCCTCCGGCTGATGGCCCTGACCGACGCCGCCGACCGGCTCGTGCGGACGTACTCGGGCGGCATGATCCGGCGGCTCGAGCTGGCCCAGGCGATGCTCCACCAGCCCAGCGTCCTGTTCCTCGACGAGCCAACGATCGGCCTCGATCCGACGGCCCGGGCCACGGTCTGGGATCACGTCCAGGAGCTGCAGGCCTCGATGGGCACCGCGATCGTCCTGACCACCCACTACATGGAAGAGGCTGAGCTGCTGTGCGATCGCGTGGCGATCATGCATCGCGGGGTGATTGCGGCAATCGGGACGCCCGAGCAGCTCAAGGACCAGGTCGGCCCTGGCGCCAGCCTGGACGACGTCTTCACCCATTTCACTGGCGCCGATATCAATGAAGGAGGCCGGTTCCGTGACATCGCTCGAACCCGCCGTACGGCAAGCCGCCTCGGCTGAGCCGGCCTGGCTCGGGTTCATCGCGGACACCGCGACGATCGCCGACGCCGAGCTGCGCAAGGTCTTTCGCGACCCGGTCGAGATCCTGACCCGGGCGGTCCAACCGATCCTGTGGCTGCTCGTCTTCGGCCAGGTCCTCGCCTCGACCCGGGCGATCCCGACCGGCAACGTGCCCTATCTCGATTTCCTGGCTCCCGGCGTCCTGGCCCAGAGCGCCCTGTTCAGCTCGATCTTCTACGGCATCGCGGTGATCTGGGAGCGCGACCTGGGCGTCGTCCACAAGCTCCTGGTCAGCCCCGCGCCGCGGGTCGCCCTGGTCCTGGGCAAGTCGCTGGCCGGCGGGGTTCGGGGTCTGGCGCAGGCCGTCCTGGTCTACCTCGTGTCTTTCCTGATCGGGATCCATCTCCGGCTCGATCCGCTGTCGATCCTGGGCGTCGCGGGCGCGATCTTCCTGGGCTCGGCGCTGTTCTCGACCTTCTCGCTGGTGATCGCCTGCCTGGTCCGCTCCCGGGAGCGGTTCATGGGCATCGGCCAGCTGATGACCATGCCCCTGTTCTTCGCCAGCAGCGCGGTCTACCCGATCTCGCTGATGCCCGATTGGCTGAAGGTGGTGGCCACGATCAACCCGCTGACCTACATGGTTGACGCGATCCGCAGCCAGATGGTCGTCGGCGGGACCAGCGAGCACGGCCTGGCGGTCGACGCCCTGGTGATGGGCGCCGGGCTGGTGATCCTGCTGGCGATCGCCGGCCGGCTCTACCCCCGCCTGGCCCAGTAGGCTGACGAGATGACCACGCCCAGCACCGCTGCGACCGGCCGGAAGACCCGCCGCCACGATCCCAACTACAAGTGGATCGCGTTGTCGAACACGACCCTCGGGATCCTGATGGCCGCAATCGATGGCTCGATCGTGATCATCGCGCTGCCCGCGATCTTCAACGGGATCCAGCTCAATCCACTCGAGCCGGGGAGCACCAGCTACCTGCTCTGGATCTTCATGGGCTACCTGCTGGTGACAGCCGTCCTGGTCGTCGCGTTTGGTTGGCTGGGCGACCGCTACGGCCGGGTCCGGATGTACAACGGCGGCTTCCTGATCTTCACGATCGGCTCGATCCTGCTCGCGGCGACGCCGTTCATGGGCACCGCCGGCGCCCTGTGGATCATCGCCATGCGGATCGTCCAGGGGATCGGCGGTGCCTTCCTGTTCGCCAACTCGGCGGCGATCCTGACCGATGCCTTCCCGACCAACCAGCGCGGCCTGGCCCTGGGCATCAACGGGGTGGCCGCGATCGCCGGCCAGTTCATCGGCCTCCTGGCGGGCGGCTTCCTGGCCACGATCGACTGGCGGCTCGTCTTCTTCGTCAGCGTCCCGATCGGCATCGTCGGAACCGTGTGGGCCTATCTCCGGCTCGAAGAGCTGAGCACGACGACCAAGCGCAAGATGGACTGGTGGGGGAACATCACCTTCGGCGTCGGGCTGGCCTCGATCCTCGTCGGGATCACCTACGGGATCCAGCCCTATGGCAGCGATCCGACCGGCTGGACGAGCTCGCTGGTCGTGAGCCTGATCGGCGGCGGGATGCTGCTCCTGGCGATCTTCCTGTGGATCGAGCAACGGGTCCCTGAGCCGTTCTTCGACCTGTCCCTGTTCCGGATCCGGGCCTTTGCCGCGGGCAATATCGCCAGCCTGCTGGCGGCCACCGGGCGCGGCGGGCTGTCGTTCATCATCGTCATCTGGCTCCAGGGGATCTGGCTGCCGGTCCACGGCTACAGCTATGCCGACACGCCACTTTGGGCGGGGATCTACATGCTGCCCCTGACGGTCGGATTCCTGGTCGCCGGGCCGCTCTCGGGCTACCTGTCGGACCGCTTCGGGGCGCGCCTGTTCGCGACCGGCGGGATGCTCATTGCGGCCATCGCGTTCATCGGCCTGACCGGCCTGCCGGTCCAGTTCGCGTACCCCACCCTGGCCTTCTTCCTGCTCCTGGCCGGCCTCGGCTCGGGACTGTTCAACTCGCCCAACTCGGCGGCGATCATGAACAGCGTGCCGGCCAACCAACGGGGGGCGGCCTCGGGCATGCGGGCGGTCTTCGCCAACGCCGGCTTCGTGGTGTCGATCGGCCTGTTCTTCTCGCTGATGATCGCGGGCCTGGCCGGGTCCCTGTCGTCGACCCTGTACGCCGGGCTCATCGCCCACGATGTGCCGGTCGACGTGGCTACGCAGAT
>DATGGC010000414.1:0-4445 GCA_035308745.1 Candidatus Limnocylindrales bacterium
GACCCGCTCGATCGCCGCGGCCGGCGGATCAGCCTGACCGAGAAAGGGGAGGCGGTGCGGGCACAGGTGATCAGCGGCCGGCGGCAGCTCCTCGAGGACAGCCTGGCCGGCCTCCAGCCCGACGCGGCCGCGATCGCCACCCTCCACGAGATTGCGGAGCGCCTCGGCCGGCTGCTCTGAGCCCCGACGGGCCTTGCCCCTTGACAGGAATCCTTGTCAAGGCCTTGACAAGGTGGTATATTTACTGCCGGAGTGGCGTGTCAAGTCTTGACACGCCCGTACTCATGCCCGGCGGGTGGCGGCCGCAGGCGTGGGAGACCTCGAGGAGGGTCCGTGGCTGTCGGGATTGCCGCGGAAGTGAAGAACAAGCTGTCGGTCGTCGATGTGATCGGCGAGACCGTTCAGCTCAAGAAGTCGGGCGCGTCGTACAAGGGACTGTGCCCGTTCCACGGTGAGAAGACCCCGTCGTTCTACGTCACGCCCAGCCGCGAGAGCTGGAAGTGCTTCGGCTGTGGCCTGGGTGGCGATGTCTTCAGCTTCGTCATGCAACGGGACTCGGTCACCTTCCCGGAAGCGCTCAAGACCCTCGCGGCCAAGGCCGGCGTCGAGATCGATGAGCGATCCAGCCGCGAGGATGCCCGCCGGGCGCGCCTGCGCGACGTCCTCGACAGTGCGATCGCCTGGTACCACAGCGTCCTGACCGCCCACGTCTCGGGTGCGCCGGCCCTCGAGTACCTGCGCGGGCGGGGCTTCAGCGACGAAACGATCTCGACCCACCAGCTCGGCTGGGCGCCGGCCGGCTGGGACGCGATGTCGCGCCAGCTGATCGCCAAGCGCGGCGTCGATCCGGCGGCCCTGGCCGAGGTCGGCCTGACCCAGGCCCGGTCATCAGGCCGCGGCGCCTACGACCGATTCCGGGAGCGGATCATCTTCCCGATCCGGGACGCGAACGGCCACGCCGTCGGGCTCGGTGGACGCTACCTGGTCGCGGCCGGGGACACGACCGACCACGGGCCCAAGTACCTCAACTCGCCGGCCACCCCGCTCTTCGACAAGAGCCGCACGCTGTACCTCGTGGACCGGGCCAAGTCGGCGATCCGCAAGTCGGGCCAGGCGGTGATCGTCGAGGGCTACACCGACGCCCTGATGGCCCACCAGGCCGGCTTCACCAACGTGGTCGCCAGCCTGGGCACGGCCCTCACCCCGGGCCAGGTCGCGGTCCTGACCCGCTACGCCAAGAAGGTGGCCCTGGCCTACGACGTCGACCCGGCCGGCCAGTCGGCCGGCAGCTTCGGGGTGACCGAGCTCAACAACCTGATCAGCGAGGTCCAGCAGGGCGGCGGCGTCGGCCTGACCGACGTCGGCGTCGTGCGCCTGCCCGACGGCAAGGATCCCGACGAGGTGATCCGCGAGTCGCCCGACCTGTGGCGCGAGGCGGTCCGGACACCTGACCCGATCCTGGCCTACCTGATCGACTACCACGCCAGCCGGATCGACACCCGGACGGCCGACGGCAAGCGCCGCCTGGTCGACGCGGTGATGCCCACCCTGCGCAAGGTGTCCGATCCGGTCGTCCGCGACGCCTATCTCCAGCTCCTCGCCCGGCGTTCGGGCGTCGAGGAGCGGATCCTGCTCGAAGCGCTCCATCGCCGGCCCGAGCCCAGCCGGCCGGGCGCCCTCGGCGGGGGAGGGGCGCTCGACGACCACGCCGGCGCCCGGATCACGCTCGACGCGGTCCGGGCCGCGGCCGAGAGCGTCAGCCCCGAGGAGGTGGTCAAGTCGATCACCCCGGTCGAGGTCGAGCTGCTCCGGCTGCTCCTGCTCGTGCCCGAGCAGCAGGAACGGGTGATCGAGCTGCTCAAGCCGGCTGACCTGCCGAGCACCGTCGCCCGGGAGCTGTACGCGGCGATCGTGGCCGAGTTCCAGACCGGCGCCTTCGAGCGCGGCCGGATGCTCGACGCCGTCGATCCCGAGACCCGTGCGCTGGCGCTGGCCCTGTACGCGCACCGCGGGCCCGACCCGAGCCGTCTCTCAACGGCACGGCTCATCTACGCCATCGACAAATGCCTGCTGACCCTGGAGGCCGATCGCCTCGAGGAACGGGGCACCTGGAATCAGGCCGAGCAGGCCGATGCGGAGCGACGCGGCGACGCGGACGAGATCCGGCGGCTGCTCGACGAGGAACGACAGATCAACGAGGCGCGTCGATCGCTCGATCGCAGGATCGAGCAGACGCACCTGCTCACCCGGCCGGCCGTCGCCGGTCGCGCATAGCTGGAGGCACACGTGGCACAGGATCCAATGGACAAGCAGCTCGTCGAGGCAGTCCTCGCCGGCCGTCCCCGCCGGACGAAGGTCGAGCAGGAGGAGGCGAAGCTCGCCTCGAAGCGGCCGGCCCGGGCGGGCGTCGCCGTGCTCTCGCCGGTCGAGCTCGACGAAGACGATGACGATGATGACGATCTGGATCTCGACCTGGCGGTCGTAGCCGATCCGGCCGAGGCGGTCGAGATCGGGGTCGAGGTCGTCGGCGACAACGGCGAGATCGTGGCCGAGAAGCTGCCCGCCGATGCGCCGGCCAAGCTCGATGCCAAGGAGCTCGAGGAGCCGACGCCCGAGGAGCTCGAGGCGCTCTCGGCGGACATGATCGGGATCGACGACCCGGTCCGGATGTACCTCAAGGAGATCGGCAAGGTGGCCCTGCTGACCGCCGAGGAAGAGGTCGTCCTGGCCAAGGCGATCGAGCTCGGCGAGTGGCTCGTCGAGGCGCCCTGGAAGGGCGTCGTCTCGCTCCACGAGTGGACCATCCACGACACCGAGCGCAAGACCCGGACCGCCAAGCCCCAGCATCGGCTGCCGCTCGGCGACGAGGCCCACATGCTGGTGCGCAAGGCGATCTCGGCCGATTCGGCCGCCGACCTGCTCGTGCCGACGCCCGACTTCCACCTGGTCAAGGCGGCCAAGGACGTCCAGTCCGACGGGACCAGGACGCTCCTGCGCGAGGCCAAGAACCTGCTCCACGCCTACAACGAGGCGCTTGACCCGGACACCTTCATCACCCTCCTCGACTGGGCCTATTTCGCCGTCCACAACGGCGATCTCGACTCGCGCGACAACATCGGCCTGCGGGCGATCTACGACTGGACCCGGGAAGGCGTCGCCTTTCCCGCCCTCGAGCGCTGGATCACCGCCGGCAATGACGCCGAGCTGCTCAAGCGGATGGGCTTCGACCCCGAGGTCCCGCTCAACACCAAACTCCGCGATCGGAAGGGCGAGCTGGTCAAGATCGGCCGGGATGCCCGCGAGCAGCTGACCAGCGCCAACCTGCGCCTGGTCGTGTCGATCGCCAAGAAGTACATCGGCCGCGGGATGAGCTTCCTGGACCTGATCCAGGAGGGCAACATCGGCCTGATCCGGGCGGTCGAGAAGTTCGACTACGAGAAGGGCTACAAGTTCTCGACCTATGCCACCTGGTGGATCCGCCAGGCGATCACCCGGGCGATTGCCGACCAGGCCCGCACGATCCGGATCCCGGTCCACATGGTCGAGACCATCAACCGGCTGATTCGCGTCTCGCGCAACCTGCTCCAGGAGCTCGGCCGGGAGCCGACCGTGGAGGAGATCGCCGAGGCGATGTCCAAGGGCCAGGAGGTGGTCGTCACCCCCGACAAGGTCCGCGAGATCATCAAGGTCAGCCAGGAGCCGGTGTCCCTCGAGACGCCGATCGGCGAGGAAGAGGATTCGCACCTCGGCGACTTCATCGAGGACCGGGGCGCCCTGGCCCCGGCCGAGGCAGCGTCACACCAGCTCCTCAAGGAGCAGGTCGAGGCGGTCCTCGACTCGCTGACCGGCCGCGAGCGCCGCGTCCTCCAGCTCCGCTTCGGCCTCGAGGACGGGCGTGCCCGGACCCTCGAGGAGGTGGGCAAGGAGTTCAACGTGACCCGCGAGCGGATCCGCCAGATCGAGGCCAAGGCCCTCCGCAAGCTCCGCCACCCGTCCCGCAGCCGCAAGCTGAAGGACTACCTGGAGTAAAGCCGGCCCTTGGGGCTGCGGCTCCGGCTGGGGCTGTCGGCCTCGGGCTCCGGGCTCGGGGCTCGCCCTGGGCCGACCTGCATCAGATGAATACAAGCGACCAGTCGGCACGATCGGTGGTCGTTTTCCGGCGTGCAGTGCAGGGAATCTGAGGCCATTCGCCGTTCTCGACCGTCTCTCTGCATGCGATGCAGGAATGCCGCATCCAGGGCCACCGGGCACGTCGCCAACATTCATCTGGTGCAGCTCTGGCAGAGCACACGGTCCCGCTGGTGAGGCGACGGACGCTCAGCCCCCTCTAGAGGCGGATCACCGCGCTGCTCGTTGGGAGTCGGCCGGCCCGGAGCGCCCGGAGGGCCTCGACGCCCGGAGTCGGAAACGAACTGCGGATCAATGCGTCGAAGGTGCGCAGCGTG
>DATGGC010000415.1:0-8559 GCA_035308745.1 Candidatus Limnocylindrales bacterium
GGGACTGGCTCGTCTTCGGCAATCCGCTGCCCGGCCAGGCCGCGGCCAATGCCCTGTCGGTGACCGGCTTCGACATCTTCGCCTGGAACGACCCGCCGACCCTGTCGCGCTACCTGGCCGTCGGGGTCGGGACGCTGATCCAGATGCGGATCGACGGCTTCACCCACAACCTGTTCAACGTGCTGCTCCTGCCGAGCATCCCGATCGGCCTGATCGGCGTCCTGCGCCTGCCCTGGATCGTCCGGATCCGGGCGCTCCGGCCCCTGCTGGTCGTGGCCCTGATCACGTTCTGGGTGACCACCCTGGTCTTCCCGGTGGCGACCACCTGGGGCACCTTCCTGCATGCCGCCGGAGCGGTCCACGTGCTCCTGATCGTGGCCTGCCTGCTGGCCCTCGATGCCCTCTTCGTGCGGGTCAGCGCCTTCCGGGGCTGGACCAAGGAGGTCGCCTGGCTGGGCGCGACGCTGACCGTGGCGATGGCCGTCCTGTTCAGCCTGACCCTGGTCGGCTACGGCACCCAGAGCAGCGGGGTGGCCACCCGCTACCAGGCCCTCCAGGCCCAGATGGCCGGCATCGGCCAGCCGCTCGACCAGGCGGCGGGACCGGTGATCAGCGACTCGCCGATCTGGCTGGCCTATGCCACCGGCATCCACACCCTGGCCCTGCCCGACGAGCCACCCACCTCGGTGGTCGACCTCGCGGCCCATTTCCCTGGGACCCACTACCTGGTGATCAGCGACGACCACGGCAGCTGGCCGGCCGTCCTGTCCGGAACGGAGACCGATGTGAGCTGCTTCCATGAGGTCGCCCTGGGCGTGCCCACGACAGCGGCCGCCGCGGCCGCCCTGGCCGGGACGCGCGTCTTCGAGATCGGGTGTCGGCCGTGAGCGGGCCTCTATACTCGACCAACATGGACGGCACGCGGGCCGAGGCACGGGATGGTCGAATCGACGAGCTGCATGCCGAGGCCAAGGCGGCGGTTGGCTACGCTGCGGACACGATCCGCCAGATTGCCGACCGCTATCGCCTGCTCCAGCACGAGGAACTCGCCCACCTGCAAGCCGTGACCGATGACCTGCGCGCCGGCGAGCGCAGGACGCAGCGCCCGGCCGACCGGCCGGCATCGCTGGACGAAGCTGCCGCGGTGGCCGCCGAAGCGGGCGCGGAGGACGGCCGCTGGCGCGCGCTGCAGGTCGACGCGGAGAACCTGCTGACCGCGGCCGGCCAGCACGAATCGGAGCTGAACCGGCTCGATGTGGCCCTCCGCAGCCTCGAGCGGATCTGGCTCTTCCTCGAGCGCGACGACGCGAGCCTGATCAACGATACGGCGGCCGTGGCCAGCTCGACCGAGCTGAACATGCGCATCGTCGAGGCCCAGGAATCGGAGCGGCTGCGGCTGGTCCGGGAAGTCCACGACGGTCCGGCCCAGGCGCTGTCGAACGCGATCTTCCAGCTCGACTACGTCAGCCGGGTGGTCTCCGAGGATCCCGCCGTCGCCGCCCACGAGCTCGACCAGCTCGGCGCACGCCTGCGTCGCGAGCTGGGCGACGTGCGCGAGTTCATCAGCCAGCTCCGGCCGCCGCTCCTCTCCGAGCTGGGCCTCGAGGGCTCGATCGCCGATGCCCTCGAGTCATTCACCGCCCTGACCGGGATCCCGGTCGTGAACGAGTTCGCGGCCACCGGCGAAGAGCTCAGCGATGCTGCCCAGACCGTCGTCCTGCGGATCGTCCAGGAGGCGCTCCAGAACATCCGCAAGCACGCCGCGGCCGAGACGGTCTCGGTTGCCAGCCGGGTGGATGGCCCGGACTGGGTGCTGGAGGTGCGTGACGATGGGCGAGGCTTCGATGTCGGCGCCATGGCCGCTCGCGGCAGGCGTAACTTCGGGCTGCAATTCATGCGCGAGCGGGCCGAGCTGATCGGTGCTCGTTTTGAGGTTGGTTCCAGGCCCAATGGGGGCACGATCGTGACATTGGCAATCCCGCTCCAGAAGGAGAACGAATGACCGCAGCTGACTATCTGGGCCCGGATCGGCGCCGGGGTGGACCCGATCGCCGAACCGTGGGCGAGATCACCAAGATCCTGCTGGTCGACGACCACGCCTTGTTCCGGATGGGCATGCGCGGCCTGCTCGAGCGGGAGCCCGACTTCGAGATCGTGGGCGAGGCCCAGGACAGCCGCGGCGCGGTTGACCTGGCCATGGAGATGTCGCCCGACATCGTCCTGATGGACCTCTCCCTGCCGCCTCCCGGCGGGATCGAGACGACCCAGCGGATCAAGCGCGAGCTGCCATCGGTCGGGATCATCGTGCTGGCCGTCAGCGAGGACGAGGACGCCCTGTTCGATGCGATCAAGGCCGGTGCCGCCGCGTTCATCCTCAAGGATGTCGGTCCCGACGACCTGGTCACCATCATCCGCCGGGTCACCGCCGGTGAGTACCTGATCAACGACAAGGTCTTCGCCAAGCCGGCGGTTGCCAGCCGGGTGCTGAAGGAGTTCCGCGAGCTGGCCGTCTACGGCCAGGAGGCGGCCCCGATCTTCGCCCCGCTGTCACCGCGCGAGGTCGAGATCCTGGACAACATCGCCCAGGGGATGACCAACAAGCAGGTCGCCTACGCGCTGTCGATCAGCGAGCAGACGGTCAAGAACCACATGTCGAGCATCCTGCGCAAGCTCAGCGTGAACGATCGAACCCAGGCCGTCGTCTATGCGATGCGCCAGGGCTGGATCCGGATGCCCGAGGATTGACTGAGGCGCGCAGCGTGGCTGCCAACGATCCGAGCGGCATCGCCGACCGGATCGGGTCCGAGCTGGCCATCCTCGACAGCGAGCTGGCCGAGATCGACCTGCTGATCCAGCAGGCCCGCTCGGAGGCCGACCGCCACGAGATGAAGCGCAGCCAGACCGCCGAGCGGGTGGCGACCCTGCGCTCCGCCACCACGCCCAACTCCGCGGATGTCGCCGAGGCGACCAGCCAGCTCGTCCAGCTCACCCGCCGGGCGGTGATGATGGAGTCGCAGGTCGACGTCCTGCAGGGCAAGCAGAAGGCACTCGGTCGCTACCACGAGGCGCTCGAACGCTATGGCGCCCTGCTCCAGGACGTGGCGGCCGGCGGCGGCTGGAGCAAGCCCAGTGGCCCACCGGCCGGCGCATCGACGGCAGGCGGCGATGATGGCGAGGTGCCGGCGGCGGTCTCACGCCTCGTGCTGACCGCCCAGGAAGACCTCCGCCGGGACATCGCCCGGGCGATGCACGACGGACCGGCCCAGAGCCTGACCAACATCGTCCTCCAGGCCCAGATCGTCGACCGCCTGGTGGACCGCGACCCGACCCTCGCCCGGGCCGAGGTGAAGGCCCTGATCGCGATGGTCCAGACGACCCTCGAGGCGACCAAGGCGTTCATCTTCGACGTCCGCCCGATGGTCCTCGACGACCTCGGCCTGGTGCCCACGATTCGGCGCACGGCGCGCGAACGGGGCCGGCGCAGCCAGATCGTGGTCGACTTCGATTCCCTGGGGACCGAACGGCGCCTGGACATGGAGCTCGAGAGCGGGCTCTTCCGGATGATCGACCAGGCCCTGGCCGGCTATCTGTCGACGAGCCCCCGGCGGGTGACGATCCGGCTCGACTGGGGCGACCAGATCGAGGCCCGGATCGCCGCCCATGGCGAGGCGCCCGCGGCGCGCTCTGAACCTGCTGCCCCGGAACCCGATGCCTCGACCCCGGCCGTGCTGGCCCAGATGATCGACGATCGGCGGACGGCCGCCGCGATCGGCGAAGCGGAGTCGGCGCCGAGCCACGTCCTGCCCACCAAGGCCTGGCGCGAGATCCTCCAGCGGGCCGCCACCCTGGGCATGGTCGCCGAGCTGCTGGCCGGCGGGACCGAATGCCGGATCGTCGCTCCGGCGACGACCGATGACGCCCCGCCCACCGAAGAAGGCTGAGCGCGGCTCGGCCGCGGGCGATGGCTGGGACGGGCCGGACGCCCCGGACACCCGGGGCGATCGTCGACTACGCGATCATCGGCCTGCTGACCCTGGCCCTCGTCGCGATTCTGCTCATCTTCTTGCGCGACCAGGTGGCCGCGATCCTGGCCTGGATCACCAGCCTGATCGGCTGAACGGGTCACTCGGATTGGTACCAATGACCTAATCGACGGCCTGCCGTCCAAGGACGTATGGTTCCCCTGCCCTCGATCGGGGGTGGACTTATCCAGGAGGCATCTCAGATGCAGCTCGTCAACTCGTTCCTCGCGCGGCTGAACCGCGACGAGGAAGGCCAGGGCCTCGCCGAGTACGCCCTGATCCTCGCCCTCATCGCGATCGTCGCGATCATCGCCCTCATCTTCCTGGGCGGCCAGGTCTCCAAGATCCTGAGCACGGTCGGCAACTCGGTCTAGGACCGCGGCTCGGCCCACTTCCGGGCCGAGAACACACACGATCAGCGCCGGACCGACTCTGTCGGTCCGGCGTT
The DNA here is from genome assembly GCA_035308745.1 of Candidatus Limnocylindrales bacterium. Taxonomy (GTDB): domain Bacteria; phylum Chloroflexota; class Limnocylindria; order Limnocylindrales; family CSP1-4; genus Palsa-1033. The sequence goes on from DATGGC010000415.1 coordinate 4,471, forward strand.
TGACTTTCCGGATCCTGACCAGGTCTTGACAGCCCGAGGGAGCGATCCCTACCGTAGCCCAGCCCTCGCACCAGCGCGGCGGGACTTCCACCAGGAAGGAGGTGAAGCCCGGATGCCTAGATCGCTAGCGACCCCCTACAACGCACTTATCTCGTTTTTTCGTACTCCCGAAGAGGGCCAGGGACTGGCCGAATATGGCCTGATCCTGACCTTGATCGCGATCGTCGCGATCATCTCCCTGATCGTCATCGGCGGCCAGGTCTCCAAGATGATCAGCAACGTCGGGCACTCGGTGTAGCTCGACGGCGGGGACGCACCGCTATTGACATTCGGCCCTTGACAACAGGGCATCGCAATTCATAGCCTGACCGGCGGTCGGCGTGACCCGAATGGGTCGCCCACTGATCGCATCCAAGGCAGCTCGCGCCGGCGACGGCGACGGGACTTCGAAAGAAAGGAGGTAAGCCACAAATGACGAACTACATCTCGGCACTTATCGCTTCGTTCCGCTCTGACGACGAAGGACAGGGTCTGGCCGAATACGCCCTCATCCTGGCCCTCATCGCGATCGTCGCGATCATCGCCCTGATCTTCCTGGGCGGCCAGGTCTCCAAGATCCTCAGCACGGTCGGCAACTCGGTCTAGGACCGCGGCCCGGCCGATTGCCGGCCGGGCTGTCAAAGCGTCGAAACTGACGAGCGGTTTCGTCCTCAAACGGGGCGATCCGCTCGTTCTCTTTCGGCCCCGATCGGGGTGGCGGCGCACCAGTCGCGAGCGCCGTGGAGATCCCTGAAGCGGACCTTGCACCAAGTTTGCGGTCCGCTTGATTTCCGGCCATTTCTTCCTAATGGTCCTAGCCCTTTGGTATAGTCGCGCGGCGTTTGGGCGGTGCTACAGTGGTGCCACTTGTCACACGGCTGGGGAGAATAATTTGAAGCGTACGAGTCGGGTGTTCCTGCTTGGCGGGATCATCCTCGCAATCATCGTTTTCGTTCTGATCATCCTGTTGTTCTCGAATGGGAACGCCGGGACCGGAACAACGAACAACAACCCGCCTCCGGTCACGCAGGCCGACACGGTGTACGCCACCGTGGACATCAGCCTGGGGACGCAGGTCACCTCGGACATGGTCGCGACCCACAAGGTCGACCTGACCACTCGCTCGGCGACGGCCTTCAACAACATCAATGCGGTTGTTGGCCAGATCATCCGGACGAACGTGGTCGCCAACACGGACCTCGACGCATCGATGTTCGCCTCGAGTGGAATCGTGGCCTCGGTCACGCCCAACCTCGACAAGGGCATGCGGGCGATGTCGGTCCAGGTTGACCAGGTCACCGGTGTCGGGACCCTGATCCAGACCGGCGACCACGTCGACGTGATCATCGGCTTCGGCGGCTCGACCGCCGGCACGAGCTGCGGCACGGGCTTCCAGCTGGACAATGTCGATCCCAAGACGGGCGTGATCACTCCGGTCACGAACCTCGGCGGATCGAGCGTCAAGATGGTCGTCCAGAGCAGCAAGGTCGTCGGAACGCTCCTGCCTCCGCCGCCCGCGGCCGCCTCAAACGGCAACGGCACGGCTTCGGCCAGCAGCGCCCCGGCGGGCACCAGCCTCAACGGGCAGCAGGAGATCGTGCTCCTGGAAGTCACGGCCCAGCAGGCCGAAGTCATCCGCTACGGCCAGGTCGACGGCTGCCTCAGCCTCGTCCTCCGCTCACCCAAGGACTACGTCGACGCCTCGACCCCTCCGAATCCGGTGGTGCCGCCGCTCGACCCGACCACGGGTGTGATCCTCAAGACGCTCGTTGATCAGTACGGCGTCCTGCCGCCACAGATCATCGAGGTCGTCAAGCCCACGACCACGAAGTAGCTCCCACGGACCTGGGGGTCGCCGCGACCCCCAGGTCTTCCCAGCCCCGCGGCCGGACGGGCGCGACCGATCCTCACGGATCCCGCGCCCGTCGGACGCTCCGGGGCCTGAACCACCGCAACCCGCACGAAGGCCGATGAAGCGACCCTAATGGCAGACAAGATCCGCGTCCTCATCGTCGACGACATCACCGAGACCCGCGATCACCTGGCGAGGCTGCTTGGCTTCGAAAGTGACATGGAGATCGCAGGCCTGGCGGAGTCGGGACGACGCGCCATCGAGCTCGCCATCTCGCTCAAGCCCGACATCGTCCTGATGGACATCAACATGCCGGACATGGACGGGATCGAGGCGACCGAACAGCTCTCGGCCCAGGTGCCGGGCGCCTCGGTCGTGATGATGTCGGTCCAGGGCGAGGCGGACTACCTCCGCCGGTCGATGCTCGCCGGGGCGCGCGAGTTCCTGATCAAGCCGTTCAGCTCGGACGAGCTGACCGCATCCATTCGCCAGATCTACGCCCGCGAACGCGAGAAGCTGGAACGCTTCCCGGTCGCGGTCGCGGCACCGGCCGCCGCCGCGCCGGATGTCGATCCGGGCCAGATCGTCGCGGTCTTCGGACCGAAGGGCGGCATCGGCCGCACGACGGTCGCGGTCAATGTCGCGGTCGCCGCGGCGTCCGAGCTCGGTCAGCGAACGGCCCTCGTGGACGGTTCGTTCCAGTTCGGCGACGTCGGCGTCCTGCTCAACCTCAATCCCAAGAACAAGTCGATCGCCGACCTGGCCCCCGACCTTGAAGCCGGCCTCGAGCTCGAGACGATCGATCCCTTCCTGACCGTTCATTCGTCGGGGGCCAAGGTCCTCCTTGCCCCGCCGTCGCCCGAGATGGCCGAGCTGGTCACCCCGGTCGGCGTGCGCAAGGTCCTCGAGATGCTCCGCCGGACCAACGACCTGATCATCGTGGACTGCTCGTCATCGATGAACGACACCACCCTGGCCATCCTCGATTCGGCCGATGTGATCCTGACGATGCTGACCCTCGAAATCACCAGCATCAAGAACATGCGCCTGTTCCTGGAGGTGACTGACCAGCTGGGCTACGAGTCCAGCTCGATCAAGCTCGTCCTGAACCGGGCCGATTCGACGCTCGGGATCCGGGTTGCCGATGTCGAGCAGTCGATCGGGCGCAAGGTGGACCATACAATCGTGAGTGACGGCCGAAGCGTGGTCTACGCTCTCAACCGTGGCATCCCGTTCTTCATGAGCAACCGGGAGGCTCAGGTGTCCCAGGACATCCTGCGGCTGGCAACATCGCTCACAAAGGACGAACGTAAGCCTGCAACCGAGGGTGCCCGCAAGGCAGCACCCGCCAAGAAGAGCCTGTTCGCATGGCGCTAGCAATCATCTGCCCGATTGGGCAAGCAGCAATCATCGGCCCGATTGGGCGGGAAGGGGTGTAGGGGATGTCCCTGCTGAAGCGGATCGAGAGTGCTCGACCCGGGACTGGCGGTCCCGGCTCGGCTCCGGGCAATGCCCCGGTGCCGGCCGGCGGCGCCCCCGGGGCACCCGGGCAGCCCCCGGCTCCGGCCCAGCGACTGATGTCGTCGCAGGGTCCGGTGCGGGAATCCTTCCGGGACGTGAAGTTCCGGATCCAGAGCCGGGTCATCCAGGACCTGGATCCCAAGCTCGACCTGTCCAACCAGGTCGAGGTCCGGCGCCAGATCGAAGAGATCTTCGGCAAGGTCATCGACGAGGAAGGCCTCGCCCTGACCCGTGCCGAGCGCGTCCGGATGCTGGAGCAGATCACCGACGAGATCATCGGCCTCGGGCCGCTCGAGCCGCTCCTGCGCGACGAGAGCATCACCGAGATCATGGTCAACGGCCCGCGCCAGGTCTACATCGAGCGGTCGGGCAAGCTGGAGCTGACCAACGTGGTCTTCCAGAACGACGACCACGTGATGCGGATCATCGACCGGATCATTGCCCCGATCGGCCGCCGCGTCGACGAGTCGTCGCCGATGGTCGACGCCCGGCTGACCGACGGCTCGCGGGTCAACGCGATCATCCCGCCGCTGTCGCTGGTCGGCCCGGTCATCACCATCCGCAAGTTCTCGGCCTCGCCGTTCACCGTCGACGACCTCGTTCGCTTCGGCACGGCCACCCCCGAGATGTTCGACTTCCTCAAGGCGTGCGTCGAGGCCCGCCTCAACATCTTCGTG
>DATGGC010000416.1:0-2223 GCA_035308745.1 Candidatus Limnocylindrales bacterium
CGGGGTGACCGGCGGCGGCAAGACGGCGGTCTACGTCGAGGCGATCGCGGCCAGCCTGGAGCTCGGCCGGCCCGTCCTGGTGCTGGTCCCCGAGATCGCCCTGGCGCTGCCCTTGGTCGATCGCCTGCGGGCCGACCTCGACGCCCGGATCGCCCTGTTCCACTCGGGCCTGGCCCTGGGTGAGCGCGCCGATGAGTGGCGCCGGGTGCGCGCGGGGTCGGTCGACGTGGTGGTCGGCACCCGCCTGGCGGTCCTGGCGCCGTTCGCCGAGCTGGGCCTGGTGATCGTCGACGAGGAGCACGAGGGGACCTACAAGAGCGACCGGACGCCGCGCTTCCAGGCGCGCGATACGGCGATTCGGCTGGCCCGCCTCGCCGGCGCCGCGGTCGTCCTCGGTAGCGCGACACCGGCGGTCGACACGGTCGGCCGGGTGCGCGACGGGACCTGGCGGCGGGTGGGCCTGCCCAGCCGGCCGAGTGGCGCTCCGCCGGTGGTCGAGGTGATCGACCTGCGGCTCGAGCTGGCGGGCGGCAATCGCGGCCTGCTCTCGGTCCGCCTGGCCGACGAGCTGAGCCGGCTCGATGCGGCGGCCGGCGAGCGGGCGATCCTGGTCATCAACCGGCGGGGCAGCGCCTCGGTCGTGATGTGCCGTGATTGCGGCAGCGTCCAGACCTGCCCGGAGTGCGAGCGGCCGCTTGTCTTCCATCAGGCCGGGATGAGCCTGCGCTGCCACCACTGCGGCACCGCCGCGCCGCTGGCGACCCGCTGTCCGCACTGCGCCTCGCCCCGGATTCGCTACCTGGGCGGTGGCACCGAGCGGCTCGAACGCGAGGTCCGCGCCCAGTTCCCGGGCCTGCGCGTCGGCCGCCTCGACCGCGACGTGGTCGAGCGCAAGGGCGCCGCCGAGCGGCTGATCGACGCCTTCACCGACGGCCGCCTCGATGTCCTGGTCGGGACCAGCCTGGTGACCAAGGGGCTCGACATCCCCGAAGTGACCCTGGTCGGGGTGGTCAGCGCCGACATCGCCCTGAACCTGCCCGACGAGCGCGCGGCCGAGCGGACCTACCAGCTCCTGGCCCAGGCCGTGGGCCGGGCCGGCCGGGGCGAACGCCCGGGGTCGGCGATCATCCAGAGCTACCAGCCCGAGCACCCCGCGATCCAGGCGGTGGCCCGGGCGGAGCCATCGGCGTTCTACGATGCCGAGCTCGACCTGCGCCGGCGCTTTGGCTCGCCGCCCTTCGGGCGGCTGGTCAAGCTCACGATCGGGCTCGAGGATGCCGGGGCCGCCGAACGGGGTGCGCAGGGCATGGCCGAGACGCTCCGGGAGCGGGCCGCCGAGCGGGGGACCGACACGGTGGTGATCGGGCCGGCTCCGGCCTTCCTGCGCCGGCGGGCGGGCAAGTGGCGCTGGAACGTCGTTCTCCGGGGCAGCGATCCGGTCGCCCTGCTCGACGGCGGCCCGGACGCCCCGTGGTCGGTCGATGCCGATCCGGAATCGCTCCTGTGACCTCCGATATACTCGGGCGATGAGCGTCAAACCGATCTCCATGCTGGGTGATCCCCGCCTCCGGCTGCGCGGCGAGCCGGTCGACAGCTTCGGCAAGTACCTCGCCGGCCTGCTCGACGACCTCGCCGACACGATGCGCAACGCGCCCGGCGTCGGGCTGGCCGCACCGCAGCTGGGCGAGCCGCTGCGGGCCTGCGTCGTCGAGGTCCAGGGCCACCTCCACGAGCTGGTGAATCCGAAGATCGTGCGCTCGACCGGCGACGACACGGACCTCGAGGGCTGCCTCTCGATCCCGGGCTACGTCGCATACGTCACCCGCCGGGAAAAGGTCTGGGTGGTGGCCCAGGACCGGCGCGGGCGGGCCTACAAGGTGGCCGGCAGCGGCCTCCTCGGGCGCGCCCTCCAGCACGAGCTCGATCACCTCGACGGCAAGCTGTACATCGACTACCTCGACTCGATGGACGACCTGATCGCGGTCGGCGGGCCGGACGAGGACGACGAGACCGAGGACGCCGACAGCGCCGACGGCGCTCCGACCGAGGGAGCGATCCGCGAGGCACAGCACGCCCTCGCCTGACCAGCGCGCCCGGGTCATCTTCCTGGGCAGTGGCGGGTTCGCCGTCCCGATCCTCGGCGCCCTGGCCCAAGACCCGCGGGTCGAAGTGGTCGGCGTGATCAGCGCCCCCGATCGGAGCGCTGGCCGGGGCGGCGCGACC
>DATGGC010000417.1:0-5732 GCA_035308745.1 Candidatus Limnocylindrales bacterium
ATGATCGAGGCGTAGCTCAGGCCGGACTGCGGCCGGGCCGGGCTCAGATCGTCGATCATCACCGCGATCGGGTGCTGCTTGGCGGCCGCCGGGCTGACCAGCTCGCCGGTCAGCGGCGAGGGCACCAGGACGGGCGTCGGAATGGGGCTGGGTGTGGGCGCCTGGCTGGGCGGCAAGCTCGAGCTGGGCTCGACGGACGGGCCGCTCGACGCGCTGGCCGGCGGCGTGCTCGAAAGCGAGGCGGGTGGCGTGGGCGTCGACGGCGAACAGCCGACCAGCACGATCGCCACGGCGACCGCCAGTCCAACGTGCCGACCCAGGCCTTGCCGTGCGATCACGCGCCGGAGAATAGCCGATGTCCGCAAACGGGGCCGCCGTTCGTTCCCGAACCCACCCCACGAACGCCAACGAGGGCAAACACGGGTACGCTGGCAGGACGCATTCGGAGAGAGCCCCATGACCGATCAGATCGCCGCGCGGCCGGCCCGCGCCGCCAGTCCAGCCAAGGCCACCAGCGCGAAACCGCCGGCCAAGGCGGCCCAGCCTGCGCCGGCCGTCGCCGCCGCGAAGAAGCCGGCCATCGCCGCCGCGAAGCCGAGCGCGGCCCCGAAGCCCAGCGCGGCCGCCCGCCGGCCCGTCGCCGTGCCGGTGGTCGTCGATGCCCCGGCCGCGGAGCCGGGCGAGCTGACGATCCAGCAGGGCGGAATCGGATCCCTGACCGCGACCGACGTGGCCGTCACCCAGGGCGGCGTCGGCGCCGTCCGGGCCGAGCGCCTGTCGGTCGAGCTGGGCGGCGTGGGTGCCGCGATGACCGACACCCTCGATGTCCGCCAGGGCGTGGTCGGAGCCGTCATCGCCCGGGATGCCCATTTCGAGCAGGCCGGCGTCCGGAACCTGATCGCCAACCGGGTCCACTTCGGACCCAACTCGGGCGCCGGACTGGTGATCGCAGCGCGGGTCGAGGGCGACGTGCGGACCCTCTTCGACTGGCGCGGCGCGCTCGCCTTCGGGGCGGCCGCGGGCGTCGTCATGGCCATCTTCCGGGGCCGCCGGCGCTGATCCGGAGCAGGCCTCCGGTATACTTCGGCGGCGGTTGACCGGTCCGTCCGGCAGGCACCGTCTGGCACCGGTCCGAGCAGGGAGTCCCGCACCAACCGTGATTGACCCGTCAGCCCGTGTGCACCCGTCGGCCGACCTGGAGGCCGGGGTCGAGATCGGGGCAGGCACGAGCGTCTGGCATCGCGCCCAGATCCGGACCGGGGCCCGGATCGGCTCGGAGTGCGTGATCGGCCGGGACGCGTTCATCGACGAAGGCGTGGTCATTGGCAATCGGGTCAAGATCCAGAACCTGGCCCTGATCTATCACGGAGTGACGATCGAGGACGGCGTCTTCGTGGGGCCCAACGCGATCCTGACCAACGACCGCTACCCGCGGGCGATCACCGCCACCGGCGAGCTGGCCCAGGCCGCGGACTGGACGGTCTCGCCGATCCTCCTCCGCGCCGGCTCCTCGATCGGCGCGGGCGCCGTGGTCGTGGCCGGGGTGACCGTCGGGCGCTTCGCCACGATCGGTGCCGGCGGGATCGTCACCCGCGACGTGGCAGACTTCGCGCTGATGGCGGGCAGTCCCGCCCACCGGATCGGCTGGGTGTGCGCCTGCGGCGCCCGCCTGCTTGATTCGGAAGGCCGCAAGGCGCCGGCCGAGCCGGCCGCCTACTCGGCCGATCCCGCGCTGGCCTGCCCGGCCTGCGGGCGCCACTACCGCTACAACCCGGAAGCCGACACGCTGATCGAGCGGGTCGGCCTGCAGCAAGGAGCCCGAGCATGATCCCGATCGCCCGCCCTGACATCGGTGAAGACGAGGTCGCCGCGGTCAGCGAGGTGCTCCGTTCGGGGATGCTGGCCGCCGGCAAGCGGACCGCCGAGTTCGAGGCCCGCTGGGCCGAGTACTGCGGTGTCAAGCACGCGATCGCGATGAGCAACGGGACCCTGGCCCTGATGGCGATCTTCGCCGGCATCGGCCTGCTGCCCGGCGACGAGGTGATCACCGTCTCGCATACCTTCGCGGCGACCGCCAACGCGATCCTGTCGACCGGGGCGATGCCCGTCTTCATCGATATCGAGCCGGACACCTACCTGATCGATGCGGCCCGGATCGAGGCTGCGATCACGCCCCGGACCCGGGCGATCGTGCCGGTCCACCTGTTCGGGCTGGTCGCCGACATGGACATGATCCAGGCCCTCGCCGACCGCCACGGGCTGATCGTGATCGAGGATGCCGCCCAGGCCCATGGCGCGACGTTCCGGGGGCGCAAGGCGGGCAGCTTCGGACCGAGCGCCTTCAGCCTGTACGCCACCAAGAACCTGACGACCGGCGAGGGTGGCTTCGTGACCACCGACGACGACCGGCTGGCCGACTGGCTGCGGCTCTACCGCAATCAGGGCATGCGCGCCCGCTACCAGTTCGAGATGCTTGGCTACAACTACCGGATGACCGACATCAACGCCGCGATCGGCCTGGTTCAGCTGGCCAAGCTCGACCGCAACACGGCCCGCCGCCAGGCGGTCGCCGCGGCCTACGACCGGGCCTTCGCCGACCTGCCGGTGCGGACCCCGGTCACGCCCGACGGCCGGACCCACGTCTTCCACCAGTACACGCTCCAGGTGGGGCCCCAGCGCGACGCGATCGTGGCCGACCTGCGCGCAGCGGGGATCGGCGCCGACATCTACTACCCGGTCCCGGTCCATCGCCAGTCGTACATCATGGAACGCGGGTTGCACGCCGACCTGCCCCTGACCGATGCCGCCGCCGAGACGACCCTGGCCCTGCCGATCTACCCGGGCCTGACGGAGGCCGAGCAGGCGAGCGTGATCGAGGCCGTCCGGACTGCCGTTGGCCAGCACGCGGGAGTCCACGCCGGGTCCGTCGCCTGATGACCGACCCCTGGCAGCCAATCGGCGCGCAGCGCGACCTGCGCGTCGGACTCGCCGGGCTGGGTTCGATGGGCCGCAATCACCTGCGGGTCCTGCGCACCCGGCCGGGCTGCCGGCTGGTCGCCGTGGCCGATCCGGTGACCGACGCGCTCGCCGCGGCGACCGGCAATCGCGAGGGCCCCGACGCACAGGGCTTCTCGGAGCCCCTGGCGATGATCGCCGAGGCGGATCTCGACGCGATCGTCCTGGCCGCGCCGACCACCAGCCATCGGACCCTGGCCCTGGCCGCGATCGAGCGTGGCCTGGCCGTCCTGATCGAAAAGCCGCTGGCGGCCAATGTCGACGAGGGCCTCGAGATCCTGGCCGCCGCCCGGCGCCGGGGCGTGCCGGTCCAGGTCGGCCACGTCGAGCGCTTCAATCCGGCCGTCCTGGAGCTGGGCCGGCTCCTGGGCGAGGGCTGGCTGAGCACGATCTACGCGATCGCCAGCCGCCGGGCGGGACCCTTCCCGGCGCGCATCCGCGACGTCGGGGTGACGATCGACCTGGCCACCCACGATGCCGACATCCTGTCGTGGGTCGCCGGCGAGCGGCCCAACCGGGTCTACGCCGAGCTCGCGCAGCGGATCCACGCCAGCCACGAGGACCTCCTCTTCGGCCTCCTGCGCTTCCCGTCGGGCGCGACCGGGATGCTCGACGTGAACTGGCTGACCCCCGCCAAGCGGCGCCAGCTGACGGTCGTCGGCGAGGAGGGCATGTTCGAGCTCGACTACCTGACCCAGCGCCTGACCTTCACCCGGGCGGTGGCCGGCGGCCCGCAGCTGATCGCCGGCTACGCGCCAACCTTCGCCGGCGACGTGGCCGAGCTGCCGGTGGCCAATGGCGAGCCGCTGGCCGCCGAGCTCGACGCCTTCCTGCGGGTCGTCCGCGAAGGCGGCCGGCCGGTCGTCGACGTCGAGGATGGCCTGTGGGCCGTCGCGATCGCCACCTCCCTGCTCCAGGCCGCCGCCGGCGGCCAGCCCGTTGACCTGTCTGATTTTTCCGCGAGGCTCACAGTCGGATGACGATCACCAGCCGGCCGTCCGCGGCCGCCCCCAGCCTGCTCGGCGGCTCGATCGAGCTGCCCGTCCGCACCTGCCAGCATCCCGAGCCGCGAACCGTCTCGCCGTGGACCGGCGAACCGGGCACCGTCGGCCGGGTGACCGTCGTGGGGGCCGGCAAGATGGGCCTGCCCCTGGCCGTCCAGTTCACCAACCATGGCTGGGACGTGACCGCGGTCGACGTCCAGGCCGCGGTCGTCGATTCGATCAATGCCGGTCGCAATCACGTGATCGAGGAGCCCGGCCTGACCGAGGGCGTCGCCGCAGCCCACGCCGCCGGGCGCCTGCGGGCGACCCTCGACGGCGCCGCTGCCGCGGCCGCGTCCGATGTCGTCGTGCTGATCGTGCCGGTCATGCTCAACGACGAGCAGCAGCCCGACTACCGCTACATGGACGCCGCCGTCGACGCGATCGCACCGGGCGTCCACCGCGGCTCGACGATCATCTTCGAGACGACCCTGCCGGTGGGCGATACCCGGGGCCGCTTCGCGCCGAGATTGGCCGCGGCGACCGGGCTGCGCGTCGAAGAGGACGTGTTCGTGGCCTTCTCGCCGGAGCGCCTGTACAGCGGCTCGGCGCTCAAGAACCTGGCCATGTACCCCAAGCTGGTCGGTGGCCTGGGCCCCGAATCGGGCGCCCGTGCGGCGGCGTTCTATGGCTCGGTCCTCGATGCCGAGGTGGTCCTGATGAGCTCGGCCGAGGCGGCCGAGTTCAGCAAGCTGGCCGACACGACCTATCGCGACGTGAACATCGCCCTGGCCAACGAGTTCGCCCAGTACGCCGACCGGGTGGGGGTCGACATCCAGGAAGTGATCGCCGCAGCCAACAGCCAGCCCTATAGCCACATCCACCAGCCGGGCCTGGGTGTCGGCGGCCATTGCATCCCGGTCTACCCCCATTTCCTGCTCAGCCGGGCCCCCGAGATGGAGCTCGTGGGCCTCAGCCGGCGGGTGAACGACGGCCAGGTCGGCCTGGCGATCCGGACCATCCAGAAGGCCCTCGGCGGCCTCGAGGGCGTGCCGGTCCTGGTCCTTGGCCTGACCTACCGGGACGGGGTCAAGGAGCTCGCCTACTCGCGTGCCCTGCCCCTGATCGAGCGGCTGGCCTTCCACGGCGCGATCGTGTCGGCCTACGACCCGCTCCTGTCGCCGGCCGAGATCGGCCGCAGCGCGGCCAGCCCGTACACCTGGGGCACGCCCAGCGACGTCCGGGCGATCATCACCCAGACCGGCGACCCACTGTTCGCCACCCTCGACTTCGGGCTCTTCCCGGCGGCCGAGGTCCTGTTCGACGGGCGCAACAGCCTGCGCTCGCTGGCCCTGCCCGAGCGGATCGCCTATCACGGCGTCGGGGTCCCCGCGGCGACTCGCCAGCCGGCGGAGGCTGCCGCCCGCTGATGCGGATTGCCAGCGTCGTCGGAACTCGACCCCAGCTGATCAAGGCCGCAGTCCTCCAGCCGCTCCTGCGGGCCCGCCACGAGGAGGTCTTCATCGACACCGGCCAGCATTTCGACGATACCCTGGCCGGCTCGTTCATCACCGAGCTCGACCTGGCGCCGCCCGATTACCAGCTGGGCGTCGGCGGCGGCAGCGCCACCAGCCAGGTCGCCGAGATGCTCCGCCGGCTCGAGCCGATCCTGGCCGCCGAGCGGCCCGACGCCGTGATCGTCTACGGCGATACGAACTCGACCCTGGCCGGGGC
>DATGGC010000418.1:0-2838 GCA_035308745.1 Candidatus Limnocylindrales bacterium
TCCTGACCGTCGAGGCCGTGCGAACGACGCTCCGCCTCGTCCCTCGCTGACGGTCCTGGGATCGCCTAGCGGCCGGTCCCGAACTGGCGGTCACCGGCGTCGCCCAGGCCGGGCATGATGTAGCCCTTCTCGTTCAGGCCCCGATCGAGCGACGCGCAGTAGATCTCGACATCGGGATGGGCCGCGGTCACGGCCGCCACGCCTTCGGGCGCCGCGATCAGGTTGATCAGCTTGATCCGGACCGCACCCCAGCGCTTGAGGACCTCGATCGCGGCCGTCGCCGAGCCGCCGGTGGCCAGCATCGGATCGAGGATCAGGCACAGGTCGACAGTGGCCGAGTCGGGCAGCTTGTTGTAGTACTCGACCGGCCGCAGGGTGCGCTCGTCGCGGAACAGGCCGAGGTGCCAGACCTGGGCCGTGGGCATCAGCTCGAGCATCGCGTCGACCATGCCCAGACCGGCGCGCAGGATCGGGACCAGGCCGATCCGATCGGCAAGCTCGCCGGCGACCATCGGCTCGAGGGGTGTCTCGATGTCGATTGGACGGACGGCGATGTCGGCCAGGGCCTCGTAGCCGAGCAGCCAGGACAGCTCGCGGACGACTTCCCGGAACTTCTTGGGCTCGGTCGTCGTGCTGCGCAGGATCGCCAGCTTGTGGAGGATCGCCGGGTGGCTCGAGACGTGGAGGCTGGGCCAGGCGGTCGCGGGTGCCTCGGGGTTCGACACGCTTGGCATCCTAGCATCGCCGCGGGGTATCCTCGGGTCGTGTCCAGCAGCCCTGTCCGCGCGTCAAGGCAGGCCGTCGCCGGCCGCCCGGCGGCGCGCAACGGGGCGGCCCGGGCGACTGCTGCACGGAACGGTGTCGCACCGATCCTCGTTCGCCAGATCCGCAACGGGATCGTCGAATCGGTCCATCGAGGCGACATCGTCGAGGTCGATGTCAGCGGCCGGCTGATCCGCTCGATCGGCAATCCCGATCGCGTCGTGACCCTTCGCTCGTGTGTCAAGCCATTCGGCCTGTTGGCCCTGGTCGAGGCCGGCGGCATCGACGCGTTCGATCTCGCCCCGGCCGAGCTGGCGATCATGGCCTCGTCCCACTCCGGCGAGGACATCCACGTCCGGACCCTGCAGGGCGTCTTCCGCCGGGCCAACATCACCCAGGCCGTGCTGGCCTGCGGCAACGAGGGGATGCCCCTCGACGCGCTGACGGCGGCGCGGCTGGCGCGTGACGGCGAGAAGGCCGGTCCCATCCGGCACATGTGCTCGGGCCAGCACAGCTCGATGATCCTGCTCGCCCGGCTCAACGGCTGGCCGCTCGAGGGCTACTGGCAGCCGGAGCATCCCAGCCAGGCTGCCTATCGGGAGGCCGTTGCGGCAGCCTTCAAGACGACGTCCGAGCGGCTCGTCCGGGCGATCGACGGCTGCGGGATCGAGACCTACGCCTTCCCGCTGACCGAGGTCGCCCGGGCGTATGCCTTCCTGGCCGATCCGGCCGCGGTCCCGGTCGGCGATCCGCGCGCCCGACTGGCCGCATCGATGACCCGGATCCGCGACGCGATGATCGCCTACCCGGAGATGGTCGCCGGTTCCCGGGACCGCCTCGATACGTCGCTGATGAAGACCCTCCCGGGGCGGGTCGTCAGCAAGGCCGGCATGGAAGCCCTGCGTGGGCTGGCGATCCTGGGCACCGATCGGCGGCGGTCATCCGGACTGGCCCTCAAGATCGAAGACGGAAGTGGCTACGAGCGCGCAACATGGGCAGCGACGATCGAGGCGGCGCGCCAGGCCGGCCTGCTCGAAGGGGCGACCCTGCGGGCCCTGGCTCGCTACCATCGGCCGCCATCGCTCGACCCGCATGGCCGGATCGCGGCTGAGGCGATCGCCGAGTTCGAGCTCGTGCCAGTCGGCGAGCTGATCGGCTGACCGCTCGGGTCCGCTGCCGGCCGGCGCCGACAATGCACCCAACCGACAGATCAAGGAACGCATGACACCAGCCGGCGACCCGTATCGAACACTTGGGCTCGATCCCGGTGCGACGCCCACCGAGATCAAGCGGGCCTACCGCCGGCTCGCCAAGGCGTATCACCCCGATAGCGCGGGCGAGCGGGCGCTGCCGCGCTTCCTCGCGATCCAGGCCGCCTACGAACGGCTGATGGCAGGGCAGGGCGGCACCCGAGCGCCCGGTGCCGCGGGTCCGGCTCGGCGGAGCACCGGCCAGGCGTCGCCCGAGCCTCCGCCCACGAGCCGTCCGTGGAGCGCCGACGCGGAGCGAGCCCGGGCGACCCGGGATGCCTTCCGGAAGCGGAGCACCCGGACCGGGCCGCGCCCGGGTTCTGCCGGGCCGGCCGCCGGTGGCACGGGTTCCGGCTCGACCGCCGGCTCGACGGCCGGGTCCGGCGGACCGGCCGGGGGCAGTCCATCCGGCGGTCCGCGGCCGGGTCGCGCCTCGCGCCGGGGCCGGCCGAAGGCGACGATCGGCTCGACCTCGTACGACGGGGCCGAGGGCGAGCCGTTCGAGCCCGGCTGGAGCGGCGCGGGCTGGTACGGGGCGGCCAGCGGGACCTACTGGACGATCAACCCCAAGGAATTCGCCGACCCGCGCAAGCACGGCCCGGAGTACCTGGCCCGCGCCCGGCGCGGCGCCAAATCGACGCTGGGCCAGGCCGAGCCCGTCGGGGACCAGGTCCCTGCCACGGACCCAGTCGGCCCGTCCGGCGCGCCGGGGAATCCCGACGCCGCCGACGACCGGGAGACCAAATCGGCGCCGCGCGGTGGGACGCCGGCGGCCGAATCGGCCGTGCCCGGCTTCAACGCGACGGCGGGCGCTCCGCCGCCGGAC
>DATGGC010000419.1:0-2018 GCA_035308745.1 Candidatus Limnocylindrales bacterium
CCGCGGCCAGGAGCAGGGCGGGCACGACGCCGACGAGCGGCCCGATGAACGGGATCACCTCGGCCAGGCCGGCCACCACGCCGAGCAACGGCCCCGACGGCAGCCCGAGCAGGGAATAGGCGGCGCCGGTCATGACTCCCAGGGCCAGCATCAGGGCCAGCTGCCCGCGGACCCAGCCACCCAGCCGGAGCTCGACCGAGTTCCAGGCCTCGCGCGCCGAGCCGCGCCGCTCGGACGGCAGGAAGCTCAAGGCGAAGCGCTGGAGGCGCTGGCGCTCGGTCAGCCAGAAGTAGACCAGGGCGAGCACGGTCACGACGGCGGCGATCGCCTCCGCCAGCCCCAACCCGGCACTGACTAGCTGGCCGGGCGGCGGGACGAGCGGGCCCCGGTCGAGGGCGGCTTTGGCGGCCGCGATCACGGCCCCGACGCTCGAGGCCAGCTCTCTCGGTCGGAGGTTCGTCGCCCAGGCCTCGAGCCGCTGGTCGACGGCCGGCAGCTGGGCCGCCAGGTCGCTGGTCTGGCTGGCCATGATCGGCACGAGCAGCAAGGCCGTTCCGGCGACCGCGGCAAAGAAGCTGAAGTACACGAGCAGGATCGCCGGACCCCGGCCGACGGGTAGCACCGTTCGCAGCCGGTCGACGAGCGGTCGCAGGGCCGATGCGATGAGCAGGGCGACGAAGACCAGCAGGACGACGCTCGCAGCCCCGATTGTCGCGCTGATCAGGCCCACGACCAGCAGTCCGCCGGCCGCGAAGCCCACCCCGCGCGCGAACCAGCGATTCGTCTCGGCTCGCGCGCTTTCCGCCCGGACGACCTTGCTTCCACTCACCGGGCGAACGTAGTGCGTCCTGGGGCCTCGAATGGTCTCCGGGTGGCTGCCCCGCGTTGCAGCAGCGCGACAACCCCGAATCGACCGGGCGCCGGTGTCACGACGTTGCAACGTGGCCAGCGGTCTTGATGTCGGGACCAGCGCTCGATTGCCCGATCGTTCCCGGAAATCAAGGAGTCGGAAACGGAGGTACCACGAGGCGTGAGCTCGGCAAGTTCGATCCAGGCGCGTCGATCCGGTCTGCGATCCGGGATCGTGCGGGCCTACCGCCAGCATCTGCGGGGCGGCCCGACCGAGGCTTCATGGGTCGCCACGATCGCCTACCTCGCGACCCTGGTCGTCGTGCGCCTGGCGACCACCCTGACCCATTCGGACTCTGGCGCCGACATCGTGATCGCCGGGGCCCACATCCACCATCTCGTGTTCGGGCTGGCGGCGATCCTCGTTGCCGGCGTGCTCTCCCTCGACGAGGTCTTCCGGCTGCCACGGTCGGCGCTGTTCGGCATCGGCGCGGCGCTGGTCCTCGACGAATTCGCCTTGATCGTGTTCCTCAAGGACGTGTACTGGCTGCCCCAGGGCGTGCTGAGCTGGTTCGCGATCGCCGTCGGCCTGGTGGCCCTGCTCTTCAACGCCTGGCGCAGCGGGCCGTTCTGGCGGGCGATCCTGGTCGGCGACGAGCATCCCCGCCGAGCCCAGGCCCACGAGCTGGTTCGATGACCACGATCGTCTCTGTCCTGGGGATCCTGGGCCGCTTCGCTGGCGACCTGCTGATGTCCGCCCTGGGCTGGGCCAGCAGCCTCCTCTTCGGGCGGGTCCCACGCTCGCACCAGGTGTTCCTGGTCCTGATGATGGCGGGCTCGTTCATCTGGCTCCTCGCCGTCCTGGGCCTGCTCCTGCCGAGCATTGCCGCCTGGGGCCTGTCGGCCACGCCTCACCCGCCCTTCGTCAATCTCAGCTGGCTGGCGGCGGCCCTCGTGGTCGCCGTGGTGGTCCTGCCGGTGCTGGTCGGGGCCGCCGGGTACCTGGTGCCGGCAGACGGCGAGCGGACCACCGGTGCCAGCGCCCTCGTCGAGATCCTGCGCGGGTACCTGCTCACGCCGATCATCGGCGGGTTGCTCATCTTCATGGCCGGGGTGGGGATCGCGCGCAAGATTCGCAGCATCCGGCACGGCTGGGTCGATACGCACGT